>JBJKYU010000059.1:0-26758 GCA_045560885.1 Alphaproteobacteria bacterium | reverse complement strand
GTGGTATCACATTCTTGGAAGGCATCTGTACCAATTAAATGGGATGGTACTTGACCACTAATACAAACAACTGGAATGCTATCCATAAGAGCATCAGTAAGGCCTGTCACAACATTTGTAACACCTGGTCCAGAAGTTACGAGTAGTACTCCGACTTTTCCACTTGATCTCGCATAACCTTCAGCAGCATGAACTGCACCCGCTTCCTGTCGAACTAAAACATGTTTTAAAAAATTTTGGCCAAAGATAGCGTCATAAATGGGCAGAACAGCTCCTCCAGGATAGCCAAAAATAGTATCAACTTCTTGATCCTTTAAGGCTTGAAGGATTATTTCTGCACCAGTGATTTCTTGATCTATGCTCATTTATTTAGATATATACTTATATTTTCAATTGAATCTTTAGGGAAGCTTTTTTTATAATTAATTCTTAAATTGAGATTGCTGAATTTTTGATTATTCCACCAAGTAAATTGTCTCTTGATATATCTTTTCGTATTATGTATTCCATCGTAGATTGCATCCTCTAAACTCATCTTATTTCTAATACAAGCTAACAATTCTGGTAAGCCATGAGCTTTATAAAGAGTTTTGGAAATTTTTTTAGACTCATGGAGTTTCTTTACTTCATCTAAAGCTCCCTCTTCGATCATTTTATGAAACCTTGTTTCTGCCAGCTCATACAAATCTCTTTTAGGTTTGACTACTTGGATAACTAAAGGGTTCAATGTGACTGGGGTTTTTTCACTGTAGTGATTTTCCATAATATCATTGTATTCAAGACAAAAAGCTAAGCGATTAATCAATCTTTGTTTATCTTTTGGGAATATTTTTTCGTTATAATATTTAGATAATAAATCTAAACAAATATCTGGACCTTTTTTATAAAATAAATCCTCTGCCTCCTTTTTATATTTTTGACTAATGGTTGGCATTTCAGACAAACCCTCGATCAAAGCTTGAATATAAAATCCTGTTCCACCTACAAAAACTGGCACCTTATTTCTATTGTAAATATTTTGAAGAGTTTGTTTAACATCATTAATCCAATGATTAACTGAATATTCTTGATTATTTATATGACCATACAAATGATGAGGGACAATCTTAAGCTCTTTATCAGTTGGTCTATTAGTTAATATTCGAAGCTGTTTATAGACTTGCATACTATCTGCGTTAATAATTTCAAAATTGAAATATTTTGATAATTCATATGCAAAATCATTTTTCCCCGCGCAAGTGGGGCCAACAATAAAAATTGATTTATTCAATAACGAGAGGATTGATTAACCAGAACTCATTGCCTTCGCGAATAACTCTTAGTAACAATTTATCTCTCTTTAACTTTAAACTGTCGCTTAACATCTTCTCAAAAGAAGCGAGGTCTGTAATTTTTTCACTTGATACTTGAATAATTACATCGTTTACCATCAGATTTTTATTATTTTCACCAACTTGTTTGACTAAAATTCCTGTGGTAGATGGGTCTATACCTAAAGTCTCTGCTGTACTTTTATCAAGTTGAATTAATGTGATATCTAACTCTTCTATATACAAACCATCTGAGCTAGCAGCAATTGTGCCTCCTTCGTTGAGTTCATCAATTTTAACATTGATATCAATTAAACCACCATTTCTCCAAATACTTACCACTACTTCATTGCCAATAGGTGTCTCAGCAACTACCTTGGGTAGATCTTTAAAAGAGGAAATTTTTTTGCCATCAAATTCAATAATAATATCTCCTGCTTGTATATTTGATTTAGCAGCTGGACTCTCAGGATTAACAGAAGCCACAAAAGCACCCTCTGTTGAGTCATAGCCCAAGCTCTCCGAGAACTCTGGGGTAAGATCTTGAATTTGCACACCCAACCAACCTCTTTTAGCTTCTCCGAATGATATTATTTGCTCGACTATTAGCTTAGCGGTATTGGCTGGAATAGAAAAACCTAATCCTACACTTCCGCCAGTTTGAGAGATAATCATAGAATTAATACCAATGACTTCTCCATCTAAATTAAATAAAGGCCCACCTGAGTTTCCTCGATTAATTGGGGCATCTGTTTGAATAAAATCAACATAAGGTCCTCCACCAATATCTCTGTTAATTGATGAAATAATACCGGAAGTTACTGTTCCGCCGAGTCCTAATGGATTACCAATCGCTAGTACAATATCTCCAACTCGAGAAATTTCAGAATTTCCCCAACTGACATTTTGAATTTCAACTTGAGATGGGTCAATTTTTAGAACTGCGATATCAGTTTTTGGGTCAGTTCCAACTAGTTCAGCAGGAACTTCGTCTATGCCATTATTAAAAATAACTGTTATTTGATCAGCGCCACTGATCACGTGATTATTAGTTACCACATATCCATCAGAACTAATTATGAAACCAGAGCCTAATCCTGTCATATTTTCTCTTTTTGGCATTTGGTTGCCAAAAAAATCTTCAAACATATCATTAAAAGGATGACCCTCAGGTAGTTCTGGAATTGAGCTAGTTCTTCTTTCAACTATTTGGGAAGTCGCAATACTTACTACGGAAGGTAAAAGTTTTTCAACAAGGTCCGCATAACCTCTTTCAAATTGAGCAAATGAATTATTAATAAAAAAGAAAAGTGAAAAAAAAGATAAAAAGAAATATTTCTTCATAAATTATCCTCTCTAAGTTTTATTGATTGTTACCTTCGGCATTTTCAAAATACTCAAAGAAATCACTGTCTGGTGAAATGACCATTGTAGTAGATCCATCTTTGAAAGTATCTGCATAAGCTTCCATAGAGCGAATAAATTCGAAAAACTCAGGATCTTTAGCAAAGGCTTCATTCAATATTGAATTTCTGGATGCTTCTCCTTCACCTTTCATAATGTTTGATTGTTTTTCCGCTTCTGCAATAATCTCAATTTTTTGACGATCAGCTGTAGCTTTAATTTTTTGAGATATTTCTTGACCTTCCGCTCTTAAAAGATTTGCTTCTCTTTCTCTTTCTGTTCTCATCCTATCAAAAACGTTGGATTGAACTTCAGGCGTTAATTCGGTTCTTTTTAAACGAAGATCGACTATTTCTATTCCAAAATTATCTTGATCTTCTCGAACATTTTCAAAAATTTCCGCCATAATTTTATTTCTATCATCTGATAAAAGATCATTCAGTTGATATTGAGCGATTACACCTCTGACTGATGAATTGACAATTCTACCTAACCTGTCGTTTAAGGCTAATTCTGTTCTAGTGGTTTGAAAAAATTTTAATGGGTCGTTTATTACATAACGAACAATTGAGTCGACTACGATACGTTTTTGATCTCTGAGAATAACTTCTTCTTGAGCTGGATCGAGGTTTAACACCCTACTGTCATAGTAAACAACATTTTGGATAAAAGGTAATTTGAATTTCAAACCAGGGGTCTGATGGACAGCACGCGGCTCACCAAATTGTAAGACGATTACTTGTTTAGTTTGATCGACTACGAAGAAAAAACCAGATGCAAAAAGAATGAAAAAGAAAGAAACCCCTAATATAATTATGTTTTTAGTTTTCATTAATTATTACCTCCCTGTTTGTTTTTGTTGAGTTCGTTCAACGGTAGGTAGGGCACTACTCCATTACCAGAATTTTGATCAATCATTATCTTACTAGAACCAGATAAGACATCACGAAGAGTTTCTAAATAAATTCTTTTTTTCGTAGTATCCTTTGCTTGCATATAAGTATCTAAAACTTGAGTAAAGCGACTAGCCTCACCTTCCGCTTGTTTAATCAATTTATTTTTGTAACCCTCAGCTTCCTGAAGTATTTTTTCAGCTTCACCTCGAGCTTCAGGAACAATTCTATTACTATAAGCTTCTGCTTGGTTCACTGTTCGCTCTTTATCTTGACGAGCTTTTTGAACATCATCAAAAGCATCAATAACTTGACTAGGAGGATTTACATCCTGTAGTTGAATTGATTGAATAAGAATTCCAACCTCGTATTCATCTAATAGTTCTTGTAATAAAGATCTGGAGTCTCTTTCAACTGACTGTCTTGAAACAGTTAATAGATCTTCTAATCTGGTCATTCCAACAACCTCCCTGATCACACTCTCAGAGATTACTTTCACAGTCTCTTCAGGATCACGGAGATTAAATAAAAATTGACCAGCGTCTTTAATTCGATAAAGCACAGTATAATCCAAATCTGAAATATTTTGATCAGAAGTAAGCATCATGCTCTCTTCTAGGACATCTCTTTTGGATGTACCATTGGATCGAAATCCCACATTTATTTTTCTAATTGCTTCTACTTTAGGCGTTAAAACTTTACCAATCGGTGTAGGAAAAAAATAATGAAGTCCAGGCGCAGTAGTACTTTCGTTCCATTTGCCAAATAAAAGCTCAACTCCCTGCTCGTCAGGTTCAACACGGTAGAAACCAGTTGCTAACCATCCTAAAAATACAAGGAGCAATATGAAAGATATGCCTTTCGCTCCACCTTTAAATGGCATTTTGAATTTATATTTGTTTTTAAGATCGTTTAATAAGTCATCGATAGAGTCCTTATTATTATTGCCTCCGGTAAAGCCCCCGCCAGAACCTGGGTTATTGTTTCCAGAAGATGATCCCCATGGCCCATCAAGGGCGAAAATTTTAAATTTGTTTTTGATCACGATACAATATATGTAGTGTTTAATAGATGAATATCAAGACCTGTTTTGGGATTTCAAGTTGTAAGGGTGGTGTAGGAAAATCAACTATATCATGCAATGTCGCAGTTACTCTTGCCAATCAAGGATACAAAGTCGGTCTACTAGATGCAGATATTTATGGACCAAGCGTTCCCACTCTTCTTGGAATTGGAGATAAAGAGCCTGAGGTTAAAGATGGTAAATTTGTACCTTTTGAAGTATTCGGTATCAAAGCGATGTCCATCGGCTTTTTGGTAAATGAAGATCAAGCAGTGGTTTGGAGAGGACCAATGCTTGCTAAAGGTCTTGATGGTCTTATTAATAAGACACATTGGGGAGATTTGGATTATTTAATTGTAGATTTCCCTCCAGGCACAGGAGATGTCCAAATTTCCATGTCACAAAAACTTAAATTAGATGGAACATTAATTGTCACAACTCCCCAACTACTTTCTTTGAAGGATGTAGTAAGAGGGATCAATATGTTTATTAAAGTTGGGGTACCCATTCTAGGGGTAGTTGAAAATATGTCTTATTTAGAGGAGGATAATCAAAAAAAATATATTTTTGGTGAGTCTAAGACTAAGTCGATACTCTTAAAAGAAAATGTCTCATTAATTGAAGAACTTCCTTTTAATCTCAATATCCCAAAAAGCTGCGATGAAGGTAAGCCTTACTGTTTTGATTACAAAGATGATTACAGTAAGCAGTTTGAAAATATTACTAGTGCAATAACAAGCAAATTTAATAATTAAGAAATCTTAATATTAAATTTTTTTTCAATCTCTCTTATTTCTCTTAAAGATAGTTTGTAGTTAGCGGGTTTGATTTTCTTATTAGCCAATTTATCTTTTAAAAGCTTAGCTGCTTCTTTTGAAAGTTGAAAAGAGTCAGAGCGATAGTCTTCGAAAGCCTCATAAGTTAAAGGCACCCATTTCTTTAAAATATCGACCATTTTTTCAGCATAAATTTGAATTTCGTATTGGGCATGACTATCTGCACGTAAACGTAAAAAATGCATTAAGTTATGTAAGTCTATCTTCCAATACCACTGCGTGTAGTAATTCAGTGGAAGAGTTGTTCTTGCCAATTCCCTTGCTAAGCCCTCACCTTCAACATACTCGTCATTATTTAAAAGCTTACCATTAAGAAGATCTTGATAGTCATCGTAGAGTTGCTCAGAGTTTTTCTTAATAAGATCTTGAGCATGTTTTGCAAATTTTTTATCTAAAGTATTGGAGCGGCCTTGCTTGTTAGTTGTTGATTGGGAACCTAACTGATCCATCTCTGGTATATAAAATTCTTTATCTAAAACAGAATAACGAGCTGAGTATTCATTCACATTAGCTGTACGGTGTCTGATCCACTGACGAGCAACAAATATTGGGAGTTTGATATGAAATTTGATTTCACACATCTCAAAAGGTGTGGTGTGCCAGTGACTTAGAAGATATCTAATTAATCCTCTATCCTCTCTTAACTTTTTAGTTCCTTCTCCATATGAAACCCTAGCTGCTTGGACTATAGATTGGTCAGTTCCCATATAATCAATGACACGAATAAATCCGTGATCGAGAATAGGAATGGGTTTATATAATATTCTCTCTAACGCAGGAGATGTTGCTCGAGTAGTTTTAAATTCTTTAAATTTCGGCATTTTGACAGGTTTTTTTTTCATAAGTGTTTAAATGATTCATTATTAAGACTATATTATCCCCGTTGTTTATCAACTATAGCAATAAACGCTATATGTAATAGGTGTATCGGACTCGGGGGCGGTACCCGACACCTCCACCAAAAAAAATACTTGGGGGTGATATAGGTTTGACGTGCTCTGAAGGATATAGTTTTTGCTCGTTGTAAGCGTTTCTTCGTCATAGAAACTTTAAAATAATTGCTAACGATAATGAATTAGCACTCGCTGCTTAATCTAATTAGGTAAGCGCGGCTTTGGGGCGGCCGGGCAACAGAACGCCCCTTTCTATTTTAAAATGATTAAAACAATTCTTTTGTGTCTTACTATAGCTATAATTACTGAAGCAATTTTTTACTTTAAAAAAAGAGAGCATTTTTCGAGGTATTTGAGAAATAGATTTATCTATTACATCTTATGCATAATTGTTGTGATGCTCTTTTTTTAGTTAAAACTATGCAATATTTTCATAATTAAGATTAAGTTTTTCATATTAATTTAATAATTATCCTTTAAGTATAAAATTTGTTTTAAAGGGAGTATTTTTAAATGGAAAAAATGATGTTAGCTATAGCTAAGCTTAAAGAGGGCGAAGGTAACTTTGATAAATTTATGGGATTTATGCAGTCAGATGAAGGAATGGCAGAAAGAAGAAAAGTAGCCCATGTAGAGAAGACCATTCCTGGAATTTTACCTGACAAAAGTGGAGTAATGTTTACAGTACACGTCCATGATGAACAGGCGATGAAAGATTTTGTTTCTGGAAGAAATCCAGTCATGAAACCTATTTATGATGAGTGTATTGAAAGTACTGAGCTTTTTGAATTAACACCAGTTGCTTTAGACTAACTATATAAGTAAGGAGAAAATTATGGGAATAGACGTTAGAGATTTTAATGATCCAGATGATCAAATTAATACTTTTGATAATGCAACAGTAGATGTTTGTAAAGTTGGAGATCAAAGAGTAATGAGGATTACTGCAGAGCCTGGATGGAAGTGGTCCAACGATGTTAAGCCTCATGTTGGTACAGAAAGCTGCCAAACAAGACATTTAGGCTATATAGCTGAAGGAACTGTTTGTGTCAGGATGGATGATGGCACTGAGGCCACCTATTCATCTGGACAAGCTTATTCAATTGCCCCTGGACATGATGGATGGGTTGTCGGAGATGAAAAAGCGGTCATGATTGAATTTCATGGAGCATGGGGAGAGTAATATGAAGGGAATTTATTCTAGAACTTTTACCATTCAAGACGATAAACTCAATGAAGCCATGGAAATATGCAAAGGGTTAGCCGAGGTAAGAAAAGTTCACTTTCCTGATGCGCATAGTTATTTTTCGTTTCAGATCGGTGGTAATCCTCGCTCGTTTAGAGAAACATTAATTGGAGAGATGTTTGATGGGGATTTCGACAAAGATATGGCGATGTCTGCTGATCCCAAATATATCGAACTACAAGAAAAACTCTCTCATGTAATGGTTCACGGATCAATGCAAGATGAGATGAGAATGATCTTTACAGATTAATTTTTTTGAAAGGAATAAGAAATGTCAATACTTGAAAAAATGAATAAAGCCATAGATGAAATCGATACAGTAACCATGAGCGAATTAATTCACGATGATTTTGAATTCTATTTTCACTCAAGTGGTACAAGTATAGGTAAAAATGAATTACTTGAATGGGTTAAAAGTGGTGATGTGAAGAATGAAAAACCTTCAAGGGTATTATTTGAAAATGAAGAAGTTGGTTTTGATCATTCAATTGTAAGTTTTTCTGATGGTAAAAGGCAAGCTGTGATGGCCCATTATAAGTTTAAAGATGGGAAAGTTATTTTTATGGAAACTGCTGCCACAAATTTAGATAATTAGCTTAAAAATTTAGAAAGGTCTGGTTTAAAATAATCTGGGCCTTTCATAACCTTACCTGAATCATTATAGATAGGTTTACCATCAGAACCTAGTTTGCTCATATTCGAGTTTTGAACTTCATCAAAACATTTATCTAAATTTATCCCAAATGCATGACCGGCTCCGTACGTAACATAAAGAATATCTGTTAATGCATCTGCCACTTCTAATAAGTCTTTGGATGCCATTGCATTTTTTAGCTCTTCTAATTCCTCAGAAATTAGATCTAATCTTAATTGATTAATTTTTTCATCACTAAAAGATGCTTTTGTTTTTACCTCTTGTCCAAAAGTCTGCATGAATTGTTTTACCTTTTCAAAATTTGTCATTGATAGAGATTCCCTTCTATGTGCTCTGAAAAAATTATCATATCCTCATAAAAGTCGTTAATTTTTAGTAGAAAAGATAAAATTTATATAATAGAAATTACGTTCGATGGCCAGATAGCTCAGTCGGTAGAGCAGAGGACTGAAAATCCTCGTGTCGGCGGTTCGATTCCGTCTCTGGCCACCACTTAATATTTAATAACTAATTAAGATTTAACTCATCAATAGATCGATCATTTCTTGATCTACTTAACTCTAGCAATCCTCCACGAGTATAGCCGTAAACATTTGTGATGCTGAGATCATCGCGGAATTCATTTTTTAACATTCCGACAAGTTTACGAAGAGTATTTTGATCACTTGCAACTGGATCGATAACTACTTTTCCAGATATATTCTTTAATTTAATAAGCTTAGCAATCAATTGAATAGCTTCACGGTTTGTATCAAAGCGCTTAGCTGTTCCGGTATTCACATCAATTGCTGTTAGAGCATCTGTCTTTCCAAACATAATATTGCCTCCACTTGGAAGAGAATATTGGTGTCCAATTAAATAATCGATTTTTTCTTCAAAATTAAAATTTTCCTCAATTTGCTCTGGTGACATCTCTTCACAAATATTGGCAAAACTAGAGTCTAGCCCCTCATCCCAAGATTTGACCTTCTCGAAACGATCATGATCACTAAAAATAATTTGATCAGTATTTTTATCTGAATAATCACAAACAAAATTTTGATCAAAATAAGTATTTTGAAAAACTAAACCCTCTTCAGACTGTTCCTTGGCATTTAACTCAATTTCTTTCCACTGTTGGTTTAATGATTGAAGTTCTGCTTGAGCAATTTCTAAGTTTTCAGGAATTAAATTGTGTCTGGCAATTAGTCCAACCTCTGACTCGCTTAATGTATCCATAATTTTATCTTGTTGATTGGTATCTAGATTTTTTCGAGTTCTTCGACTTAATATGATTTCATCACCGTAAGGAAGAAGATTTATAAATTTACCCGTAAGAATAATATTGTTAGTAAATAAATGGACTTTATCTTTTGAGCCGATACTTCTTACTTGAAGTAATAGAGATTGGCCCTCATGAACTTTATCTCCATTAGGAAGATTGATACGCTTGAAAAAACCTCTTTGGTCTCCTTTACCGTAAGTGACGAATGCTCCACTATCGTTTGGGAGTATCTCAGCTATCTTTACTTTGTAAATATCTCCGATTTGAACATCTTCATTGGGTTGGAAGCGAATATTAACCAACTCCCCTTCATTAAGTTTAACTCCGCATTTGAAGTTTTTATAATTTGTAACAATAAGTTTTGTAGACACGGCATTGCTCCTTTTAAAAAATAATTCATTAGTTTTTTGACCTAAATGTTATTCTGCCCTTAGTTAAGTCGTATGGTGTCATTTCAACCGTAACCCTATCCCCAGCTAAAACTCTTATTCTGTTTTTTCTCATCTTACCAGATGTGTGTGCTATGACCTCATGATCATTATCAAGTTTAACCTTAAACATAGCGTTGGGTAATAGTTCTGAAACTACACCGTGAAATTCAATTGCATCTTCTTTGGACATATTCGAAGTATATTATGTTTTGATCTTTCTAATTTCAACTGATAAAGCGTGTGCTTCCAGACCTTCTTTTCTTGCTAAATGAGAGGTGGGTTTAGAAATTTTCTTCAAAGTTTTATCTCCAGCAACAATAAAGACAGTCTTTTTCATAAAATCATCGACTCCTAGTCCAGAGGCAAATTTTGCAGTTTGATCAGTTGGTAATACGTGATTGGTACCCATAGTATAGTCCCCAAGGGCAACAGGCGCCTTTTCTCCCACAAAAACAGATCCTGCATGGATAATATTTTTCAATAAATCTTTAGAAAACTTTGAGTGAATGTGAAGATGTTCAGGAGCAATAAAATTAGCAATTTCAAAAATATCTTTTTTGCCTTTAGCATGAATTAGAAAACAATGATTTTTGATGGATTGGTCAATATTTTGAATTTTAGAATTTTGAACTAATGAAGAGATTTCTTTTTTCACTTTCTCAAGTAAACTTTTAGAAGTACTGACAACATAAGTCTTCGCATTTGGATCATGTTCAGCTTGAGCAAGCACATCATAGGCTATCCAATTAGGATTAGATTTGTCATGAGCAATAACAAGCACCTCGGATGGGCCCGCGGGTAGATCAATACCGATGGTACCAAAAAGTTGTTTTTTAGCTTCCGCCACAAATTGATTACCAGGACCAAAAACTTTATCAGCTTTTTTAATTGTTTTTGTTCCATGGGCAAAAGCAGCTATCGCTTGGGCCCCACCAATATTATATACTTGATCAACGCCACAAATATAGGCTGCAGCCAATGTTAAATTAGATGTAATTCCATTTTTAGATGGAACGCAAAGCATTACATTTGGAACTTTTGCTATTTTAGCAGGGATTGAAGTCATCAAAACTGTTGAGGGATAAGAAGCCATACCGCCAGGGATATACAGACCCACATTATCAATGGGATTCCATTGGATGTAAAACTTAGTATCTAATTGATCTTTATAGGAGTAAGAAGTTTTCTTTTGTTTGGTGTGATAGTAGTGAATTCTTTTATAAGCTAATTTTAAAGCTTCTTTATCTTGTTTAGATATAGAATTATACGCTCTCTTTAAATCTTGCTTTGATAATTTGATATTTTGAATTGTAGCTTTGGAATTTTCAAACTTTTTGACATATTTTAAAACTGCTTTATCACCATTTTTTTTTATATCTTCGATAATAGACTTTACGGTTGAGGAAACTGAAGAAGAGGTCTGAAGCGAAGATTTTAAGTTGGATAAAATCCAAGTTTTATTAACTATTTTCACTACAAACCTTTAGTTAAGAGTTTTTTGATAAATACTTTTTTAGTGTCGTAAGCATAATAACTACTAATGATTACCGTCGAGATATCATTATTAATAATTACATTTTCATAAAGTTGATTGTCTTTTAATGTCTGACCCGATTGGACCAAGTCTAAGATGAAATCTGCCACTCCGTATTTGACTGCTAATTCAATAGATCCATTTAGTTTGATTGTCTCTGTTTGAATATTAAGTTCACGGAAATATCGCTCAGATATGTTTTGAAATTTGGTGGCAACTTTGAATACCTTTTTTTCAGAAAAATCTATTTTTTTTCGATCTGAGGCTATTGAAATTCGACACTTGCCAATAGAAGTCTTTTGCAGAAGTACAATATTTTCAGACGAATTCTCTAAAATATCATCATGCCCTACAAAGCCAATATCTGCGGCACCCAGAATTGTATAAGAGCGGATATCTGAGGGTTTGAGTTTAATTACTTTGATGTTTTTGAAATTCGTATCAAATGTCAGTTTTCTAATTTCATCATCAAAAAATGCTTTTTCCATTTCTAGACCACGATCAGCGAGGTATTTAACAACCTTCTTTTCAAGTCTGCCTTTTGGGCAAGCAATAATTAAATTTGAGTTCATTTTTTCCTTTTTATGTTTACGCCACATTTTTTTAATTTTAAATCAAAATCTTCATATCCACGATCTAAGTGATAAATTCGATCGATGGTAGTAGTCCCTTTAGCCATCATGGCGGCAATAATAAGAGAAAAACTAGCACGAATATCGGTTGCCATCACTTCTGCACCGTAAAGTTCACTTACTTTTTGTATCTCAACTGTTTTATCCTTTAATTTTAATTCAGCCCCAAATCGTCTTAATTCGGGAATATGAATAAATCTATTTTCAAAAATATTTTCTGTAACTCGAGATTTTATGCCAGTTTTTAATAAAGTAGCAATAATCTGTGCTTGGAGGTCAGTTGGATATCCTGGATATTCTTTCGTAGTAATTTTTTTTATTGATTTTAAATTTCTACAACTAAGCTCATAGGATCGATTAGATACTTTCTTGATTTTTAATCCCATGGATTGGTAGATATTTAATGGAAATTCTAAATGGCTAGGTTCAAAGTCTTTCATGATGACTTTTCCTTTTGTTGCCATTACAGCAAGAATATAAGACCCCGCTTCTACTCTATCTGGAATTACTTCATGATTTTGAAGTTCTAGATCTGTGACACCTAAAATTGTTATTGTTCTATTTGTAATAGAAATTTTAGCACCACAATTATTAAGAAAATTAATTAGATCAATTACTTCTGGTTCTATAGCGCAATTTTTAAGAATTGACTTTCCATTCGCCAATGTAGCTGCCATCACAATATTTTGTGTGGCTCCGACACTAATTTTGGGGAATTTATGATTAATTGCATTTAACTGTTTATTTTTTCGCTCTGCTATCACATAGCCACCACGAATAGAAATTTTTACACCCATTAATTTCAATGCCTCTAAGTGTAAATCAATCCCTCGAGTTCCTATTGAGCAACCACCAGGAAGAGCAATTTTAAATTTTGGATATCTTGCGATGACGGGTCCCAGCAAAACTATGGAGGCCCTCATTTGACGAACATACTCATAATCAGCTGATTTTTTTTTAATTGATGAATTATGAACAGTAAAAATATTTTTTTGAAAATCTACCTTACACCCTAAGTCTTGGAGTATAGATACTAAAAATCTTGTATCACGAAGATTGGGGACATTGCTTATCAAACAACTTCCTTTAGATAACACAGTAGAAATCATAATTGGAAGAGAAGCGTTTTTAGAGCCTGAAATATTAATTTCACCCTTTAAGGTAATAGGTCCTTCAATAATTACTTTTTGCATTTTCTACTTAGTTGTTTTTTTTCTTTTTCTTAAATTTTCTCTAAGCTTTTGGGCTAATTTCTCTTTTTTTAAGTCTTCCAAATTTTTTTTCTTCGGCTCTTGTTTCTTCATAAATTATAACCACATAAATTATATGATGAATTTTGAAAAATATACCAATAGTTCAAAAAAAATAATTAATGCTGCTCAAAATTTAGCATTAGGAAAAAAACATCAAAAAATCACTCCTATGCATATTTTCTCAGAATTGCTTAATAGCAATCATGACCTCATAGTAAAAGCATTTGAAGGCAGTGATTTCAATCAGATTAAATTATCTGCTCAAAACAATTTAACGAAAGAACCTTCAAATGGAGGAAATGGTCAAATTTTTGCAGACCCAAAGTTAATTCAACTTTTTGAAAAAGCAGAGAAGCTCGCCTCCGAGCAACAAGACAACTATGTTTCAATCGACTCACTTTTAATTAGTTCTATTCAATCTGATAACAACATTGAAGCAATTATCAAAAAAGTAGGTTTAAACCTAAATAAAATACAAAGTAAGATTTCTGAGATTAGAAAAAGTTCTAAATCTGACAGTGAAAGCTCTGATGATAACTTCAATGCATTAGAAAAATATACCATTAATGTTACACAAAAAGCACAGAACAGAGAATTAGATCCGGTCATTGGACGCGATGAAGAGATACGAAGAACCATTCAAGTTTTATCACGAAGAACCAAAAATAACCCTATTCTCATTGGTGATCCAGGTGTCGGAAAAACAGCTCTTATCGAAGGATTGGCTCAAAGAATAGTTAATAAAGATGTTCCGAGATCTTTGGAAAATAAAGTAATTCGCATTCTAGATCTTGGGTTACTTCTTGCTGGCGCCAAATACCGAGGAGAATTTGAAGAGCGACTTCAAAACGTTTTAAAAGAAATTCATAAAGAAAATGGATCTATTATTTTATTTATTGATGAAATTCATACCTTAGTGGGTGCGGGTAAGTCTGATGGTGCGATGGATGCCTCTAACATGTTAAAACCTGCTTTGGCACGGGGTGAGCTACATTGTGTGGGTGCTACAACACTGGATGAATATAAAAAATATTTTGAAAAAGACGCTGCTCTTACTCGAAGATTTCAACCAGTATTTGTTAATGAACCTTCCAGCACAGATGCAGTTGCTATCTTAAGAGGCCTAAAAGAAAAATATGAAATTCATCATGGTATTCGAATAAGTGATGAGGCTATTCTAGCTGCGGTTCAATTATCTGATCGATATATTACTGATCGTTTTCTTCCTGATAAAGCGATTGACTTAATGGATGAAGCTGCGAGTAAAGTGAAAATGGAAATTGATAGTAAACCAGAAGAGATTGATCAATTAGATCGAGATTTAATTAAGCTTCAAATGGAAAAGAATGTTCTATCAAAGGATAGTGAGCAAGATGAAAAAAAGAATGAAAACATCAATAAACAAATTCAAGAACTGGAAGAAAAACTAAAAAGTCTCAATGCTACTTGGGAGGCAGAAAAAAAAATCTTAGATACAAAAAGAAATCTAAATGAGCGTATCGATCAGGCAAAAGAGGATTTAGAGGCTGCACAACGAAATGGTGATTTGACAAAAGCCAGTGAGATTATGTATGGATTACTCCCAGACCTTCAAAAAGAATATAATTCGCTTAACGAACAAGAGCAGTCAAAGATTATCAATGAGGTAATTAATTCAGAAGATATCGCAGGTGTTGTCTCAAAATGGACTGGAATACCTCTGGAGAAATTATCCAGTGGTGAAAACAATAAATTAGTTAACATCGAACAACTCCTTGAAAAAAGAGTTATTGGTCAAAATGATGCTATTGAGAAAGTATCCAAAGCGATCAAAATATCAAAAGCAGGGTTGCAAGATCCGAATAAGCCCTTGGGTTCGTTCCTCTTTTTAGGACCAACAGGAGTCGGTAAAACTGAACTATCTAAGGCTCTGGCAGAGTATGTGTTTGACAATGAAAAACAAATGCTTCGCCTAGATATGTCTGAATATATGGAAAAACACTCTGTGAGCAAATTAATTGGCTCACCTCCAGGCTATGTTGGTTATGATGATGGAGGCAAATTAACTGACTCCGTTCGAAGACGTCCCTATCAAGTCATTCTCTTTGATGAAATAGAAAAAGCACACCCTGATGTATTTAATATCCTACTTCAAATACTGGATGATGGAAGATTAACCGACTCCAAAGGCAAAATAGTAAACTTTAAAAATACTCTAATTATCATGACATCAAATATTGGATCCCAAATTCCTATTGATGATAATTTTGATTACGCCACTAAAAAGAACTTAGCCTTAGAGGAGTTAAAAAATCATTTCCGACTCGAATTTTTAAATAGAATTGATGACATCATCCTTTTTAACAAACTATCGAAAGAGAATATTAATCATATCCTCCAAAATCAAATTGATATCATCCAAGATAGAATTAGTTCCAAGGGTATTAAGATTAGCTTCTCTGATGAGGCATTAGAATTTTTATCTGAAAAAGGGTTTGATCCTATTTTTGGCGCTCGACCTCTGAAAAGATTACTTCAAGATGAAGTGCTTAATCCCCTCTCTGAAGTAATTTTAGAGTTAGGTGAAAATATCTCTGAAAAGATTATTTTTACTAAAGATAAGTATGGACTAAAAATCGCTAATAAAGATTTAAAAGTTTTATCTTCCTAACCTAAATTTATGATATAATTAATTATGGCGATAGTATTTACACTAGTTTGTGTTGCTGTTATTTGTTTTCTTGTATTCATTATTGTCAAAACAGTAATGTCTAGAAAGAAATAATTTCAACTAACTCTTCTTGATAATTTTATTCTCCTATTTTCAACTTCTGATTATCAGCTTTTTAGCTGCTACCATTCTTCCTTTTTCATCTGAGGTAGTCTTAACTACAATGTATTTATCAAAATCATTTGAAACATCCTTTCTTTTAATTTTTGCAAGCATAGGTAATATTTTAGGCTCGATTACGAATTGGTACTTGGGGAAAAAAATTACTATATTTCAGGATCGTAAATGGTTTCCTGTCTCTCCAGATCAATTGAATAGAAGTCAAAAATATTTTCAAAAATATGGTCTGTGGTCTTTACTTTTAGCATGGGTTCCAATTATTGGCGATCCCCTAACCTTACTTGCAGGTGTACTCAAAGTTCGATTTGGTATTTTTTTCTTACTAGTAAGTATTTCTAAGATATCTCGATATGTGTTCATTCTTTATTTGGCTAGTTTTGTTTAATGAAAAAAGTAATTACTTTAGAAATTGGTAATTCTTCTTGGTGGAAAAATAGAAAATATCGAAGAGAAGCTGCCTCAGAAATTAGAGAATTAAGAGAAAAAAATAAAAAAGTTAAACTTTTAAAGAAATATCAATTAGATAGTTCTAATACTGTCATTTATGGAGATTATGAAATTTCTTGACTAGATAAGCTAGTTAACTATTAATTGAGCTCTACAAGCCGCCGTAGCTCAGTGGTAGAGCACACCCTTGGTAAGAATATTTTATTAGCCTATATCAACAAAAGTGAATTGGTTTGTGTTTTTTTGTGTCAAAAAAATTTTAATTAAAAACCACTATAAATTTATTTTTATCTTTTAACTGGGCCAAAAACATTGATTTCTAGATAAGGTGGGCTTTGAATTCCACTTGCTTTATATCTTTCAAATTTATCATTTTGAAAAAAATTCCATTCTAAAGGCATCTTTGTCCTATAACTTTTGGATAAAACTTCATCTTCTTTAGAAGTTAAAATAGTAACAATATCAGACCACATTAATATATTTTTAATTTTTTCAGTATCATCTTTATTTTTAAAAAGTTCATCAGCTATAATATTAGAGGGGATAGGATGTTCATAAGTAAATTGATTTTTTTTAGATTTAGAACCTCTTCTTAATCCTTTTTCATTTATTAATTTTAAATTGTTTAAATGCTCTAAGCACTCATTAGTTACGTAGTATTTATCTCTAGCCAAACTGTACTTAGCAACATAATTTAAAATTCCATATCTTATTTCACTCGTATTATAAAATTGTTCAATTTGATCTATTTTGAAAATATTAATAATTATTTTAAATATAAATTCTTGAAGCTCATTCATTTCTATACAATGTAGTATATTATAGATAATGGTTAAAATTTAATTTTTTATTATTAAATGGTTAAAAAAAACATAAAAAAGAATATTTGTTCTATCTGTAAAGAACTACTTTCAGAAATCGATAATGAATTAAACTATAAATATCGATCTTATCCCAAGATATTAATTTGCACTTCCTGTCTTAAGAAAAAAGAAGATAAACTGTCAAAAAAAATTTCTAAGATCTTGTCTAGTGACTTAGATATTTATGATTATTGATGTGGTATTGAAATAAAAATATTATTCAGCTTTTAATTTATACAATTAATGAACTTCCTCATTGTTCCAATAAATATTTACACCATAAAAACCAATTTCCCCTTCTTGATTTATTATCTTAGTTATCCTCTCAGGCATAAGAAGTGAACCGTTATCAGCACCTTTCTCGGCCCATTCAGTAAATGCTTCAGACATAAAATCAGCCATTCCTTCAAACATATTTTCATTAATTCCAGTATCAGACCAACCAATGGGTTTTTCATCTTCACCCTCACAGATTAAATTAAGTTTACCAGCTAAATAATCTGTTCCTTCTAAGCTAATTAATTCTAAGCTAATTCCCATTGATATTGAAATATCTAAATTACTAAAAAAAATATTTCTAATATCATCTTCTTGTTGGATAAATATACCCTCCCATTCACTTCTGACCTTATCGACTAATTCTTGTAGAGACATTTATTTTTCCTCATTTATATTAAAAATTACAATAAATTACTTTTTCTAATATTAAAAATTATTTTGCATAAAAAATCACATATTTTTATTAATGCTAATTAATTACTTTAGTTGTTTAGATAAAGTTCGGTATTCTCTGGTAAATGAGATATATGATTTGTAAATTTTATTAAATATGAACTTTAAATTAAAAATGAACACTTTAAGGGCTCTTTCAATAATCTAATACTTGAGAGTTAAGAAATATCACTATAAACAATAGTTATGCCGCCGTAGCTCAGTGGTAGAGCACACCCTTGGTAAGGGTGGGGTCGGAAGTTCAATTCTTCTCGGCGGCACCATTTCAAGCTAACTTATTGAAATATAAATTGACCCACCGATTAAAACACCAATAATCAAGCCACTCCAATACAAAATCTTATTTCTTTGAATAAAATTATCTAATTTCAATATCGATTTTGCTATTAAGTGAATAATCATTACTCCAAGAAAGAAAGCAATAAAAGTAAATACAAACTCTGCAAGTAATAACATCTATGATTTAAGAATAATCTTTTAAATGAACTAATGTCAATAGAGATAGTTCAATTGTTCTTTCAAAAGTGTAATAATGTTTCTGTGGGGAAGCTATTAAAAGGCATTGGTAATTCTAAAGAAATTAAAAAATTTTATGATGATTGGTCCAATACCTATGATTTAACCTTAAAAGAATGGGGTTATATTGCACCATCGCACTCCACAAGAATTTTAAAAAAAAAACTAACAAAAAAACCAAAATATTTATTAGATTTAGCATGTGGTACAGGTTTATTTGTTGAAAAGTTTAAAAAAATTTTTCCAAAATGTATTTGTGATGGATCTGACATTTCTAAAGAAATTTTAGAAATCTCTAATTCTAAAGGCCTATATAGAAATTTGTATCAAACCAGTTTTGAAAACAAAATTAATCTTAAGAACCGATATGATCTTGTTAGCTTAATTGGAGCTATGACCTATTGTTCAAACCACAACTTACTTTTTAAATTGGTAAATAGTTATTTAATCAAAGGTGGTCTTTTCATTTTTACCCAAAGAATTGATCTTTGGGATAAATTAAAGTTTGAAGATATTATTAATAATCAGGGAAATTTTAAAAATATTTATAAATCTAGACCAATAAACTATCTTCCTAAAAATAAAGATTTTGGAAAGGATATTAAAATAAGGATTATAGTTCTTCAAAAAAAATATCGATAATTTTATTTTTTTAGTTTATCTAATAAATAGAATTCAATTGGCTCATAATTTGTTTTATTTTCACTAATAAATCTATCCATTAATTCTAATTTATGAGGCTCAACTTCAGTTACTCTTCTGGTTTCTAAGTTGACATATAATGAGCATACCTCTGTGGTAGCAGCACGATAATTACCTGTTTTGCTATAAATTTCTAATTGATAGATCATTCTTTTTGAGTCGTGATCCAAAAATAAGAGATTAATATCAACTTCGTCACCTTGCCTAACTTCTTTAATATATTTCGTATGTGACTCTACAGCAAAAGTGGATCTCTTTTCGATTTTTGCAGAGTCGCCACCCATTTGAAACTTGTCCAGCAATACATCCCATCCTTGATCAAATAAATGAATGTAAAAAGCTAAATTCATATGGCCATTGTAATCGGTCCAGTCAGGGATAATTGGTTCAGTTCTTAAATAAATTGACATTATTTAATTTTATAAAAATTCATCATTAATAATATTAAAAAATAAGAATAATATATTTTGAATTACTTTTTTGGGGGTAGATTATGAGAATTGGGTTTATAGGTTTAGGCAATGTTGGTGGCAAACTTGCAAGTAATTTATTAAATAATAATTTTGATTTAATGGTCTTTGACAAAGACAGTGAGATATTAAATCAATTTAAAAATAAAGGTTCAAAGGTTGCATCATCTATTGAGGAGTTGGTATTCAATAATGATATTCTAATAACATGTCTTCCATCACCTGAGGCCTGTAAAGAAGTAATAGAGTCTTCAAAAGGCATAGCAGCATCCATTAAAGAAAATCAAATTTGGATGGAAATGAGTACAACTGATGAAGATCAGTTAAAAAAACATGCTGCGCTTATAGAAAGCAAAAAAGCGATTGCACTCGAAGCACCAGTAAGTGGAGGATGTCATCGTGCTGCTACTGGAAATATTTCTATTTTTGTTGGTGGAAAAAGAGAAGGTTTTGAAAAAGCTCTGCCCGTTTTAAGTTGTCTTGGAAGAAGAATTCTTCATGTAGGGGATTTTGGATCTGCCTCAATTCTTAAAGTTATTACTAATTATTTAGCAACAGTTCATCTTGTATCTCTTGGAGAAGCATGGACTATAGCTAAAAAATCAGGATTAGACCTTAATAAAGCTTTTAAAGGTATAGCCGCTTCATCTGGAAACTCATTTGTACATGAAACAGAGAGTCAGGTAATTTTAAATGGATCTTACAATATTAATTTTACTATGGATTTAGTTGAGAAAGATGTTGGGCTTTTTGAGAGTTTAGCAGAAAAACTTGATATTGATTTAGAGATCTCCCCTCTTGTTCTCAGTATTATTAAAGACGCCAAAGAGAAGTATGGCAGTCGTGCATGGTCCTCAATGGTAGTAAAAAGACTTGAAGATAAATATGAAACTGACTTTAGAGCTCCTGGTTTTCCCGAGGAATTAGTGGATGATGAGGAAAAAGTCAAAGGATATGAAATATAAAATATTAAAAATATTTGTTAGGGTTTTCTTATGAATTTTGTAACTGATGTGATTCTGCCTCTGGCCTTAGCCTTTATTATGTTTACTTTAGGACTGGGTTTATCTATCTCTGATTTTTCAAACGTATTTAAAAAACCAAAAAACTTTCTCATTGGGCTTATAAGTCAGCTCATTTTTCTTCCCATCGTGGGTTTAATTTTAGTCATTATTTGGCCACTACCCATTGAAATTGCTATCGGGGTAATGCTGATAGCTGCTGCACCTGGTGGTGTCACATCAAACATTCTTACCTTTTTTGCTCGAGGAGATGTGGCGCTTTCTGTATCTCTGACTGCAGTAATGAGCTTACTAAGTGCTGTAAGTGTCCCAATCGTTCTTGCAATATCAATTGGATTGATTGGGGACTCTGGTTTACCAGAGTCTATTTCTCTTACTGGTATAGCATTGAGTATGTTTTTGATTGTAACTCTACCTGTGCTTTTAGGAATGGGCCTGCGATCTTTTTTAAATAGTTTAACTTTGAAAATAGAAAAATCTGCTCGTTTTATCTCAACACTTTTATTTGTTTTAGTTCTACTGGGTGCAATTTTAGCAGAAAGAGAAAATGTAGTTAGTTATTTTGCTCAAACAGGTCTAGTGGTCCTTGCCTTAAATATTTTAATGATGTTAATTGCTTTTTATTGGTCAGGATTTTTTGGAACAGGAATATCTCAAAAAAAAGCAATTGCTATTGAATGTGGCTTACAAAATGGAACGCTTGCTATTTTTGTAGGAACTACCGTTTTTGGAGGCGGGCTATATATTATTCCCGCCGCCACATATAGTTTGATTATGTATCTAACTTCTTTGATATTTATTTATTTTATCAAAAACCGTTAAATATAAATTTTATCTGCTAGTCCAAAACAAAGAATAGCCCAAAGAATGGCTAATACACCAGTTGAGATGTATCCCTCTCGAGTTGATCCTTTCGTCAATCCAAGTTTATCGATTTCAAAACCGTAGAAAGATGCACCTGCAATTAAAGTCATCATGATGAACATGAAATTAAAAAAAGCCCAAGTGGCTTCTGTTCCTCTAAAGAGAATATAAAGCTGCATTAATACTGCTGACATAATCACTCCTCCTGCAAAACGGCAAAAGAATGATGCTGATATATCAATTTCGTATTTTTCTAAAAATTTTTGAGTTTTAAATAGGCAATTGTATCCATAAAAGCTATTCATTGCCAAAATTACTAGAAAAATAATTAAGTAAATAATTCCATTAAAATTCTCAACCATTTTATTCTCCTGGTGCCTTAAAGGACTCTAATATTTTACTTGATTGACTGGCTATCGCATTCAAATCTATATCTTCTAGAATGACAAAATCAGTGACCATACCTGTTGACTCGACAGCAATTTTAATTGCTGCAAGAGTTTCAAAGTCTGGTGCTTCTTGAACGACAATAAAATCAAACTCACCCCTTGTGAGGGAATAGTCAAGCATTTTGCTACCAGCTATTTCAACCAATCTTCGAGTGTGCTCTTTTCTATCTGAATTAGGATCTTTGATTAATGCTTCAAAAAAATCCGATGTGTATCTAGCTAAGACAAAAAATTTTTTCATATTGTTTCCTCCAAATTTAATTATAACTCATAATAATTATTTTTATTATTTATTTTTTTCATTAATATGAAAAATTAATATGAATATGATCCTCTTAATATTAACACCGACTGACGCATGCTTGGATCAGAACTTGCTAATTTAGGAAGAGATTTAACTATTGTAATTCCATCTCCAGAGAAATTTTTATATTTTCCCGTACCTCCAACAAATTTTCCTTTTTTAATTCCATCAGGTGCAGGAAAAACTGAATCTATATGGAAAAAAATAAATTCGCCATCTTCACTATCCGCTAAAGCAATTTTGCATGTCGCTTTTTCAGTACCTTTGCCAGCAACCATAGAAATACTACCAACACAATGGTGAGAAGATTTATTAAAGATAGAAGAGGATCCTTCGACATCTACAGCAATAACCATACCTTCATAATTTGCTGTGAAACCTTGTTGAGGAGATCCGTTTGAGGAAGCTGATCCTGTAAAATATGCTTTCAAATCATAACTACCTGAATTTCCTTCAGCTAAAAGATAATTAGTTGGTAATAATAATGATGATAATAATATGAATAATCTTATTAGTTGTCTCATTTAATGCTCCAATTTTTTAATATTATAATTTGATATTTTAAACAAATGTTTTGTCTAATAAGGTAAATAAATTATTAATTTTTTTTTACATGAATGTTAAAATAAATCTATGATCGAGCTCGATATATTTTCGGATACAGTTTGCCCTTGGTGTTACATTGGTAAGAAAAGACTAGAAAAAGCAATCAATAATCATAAAAATCAAGAGTTCAAACAAACATGGAGGCCTTTTCAGTTGAATCCTGGAATGCCGCCTGACGGTATGGATAGACAGGAGTATTTGATCTCTAAATTTGGTAGTGCCGATGCAGCAAAAACGATCTATGAAAATATCTATGATGAAGGACTTTTGGAGGGAATTAATTTTAACTTTGACTCTATTAAAACAACTCCAAATTCATTTAATTCTCATAGACTATTAGCTTTAGCATATAAACAAGGTATTCAAGAAAATGTGTTAAATAGTTTATTTGAGTCTTATTTTTTAAATGGTGAAGATTTAGGTGATCCTAACATATTATTGGAAATTGCTATTAAACATCAAATTGATGCTGAGGATTTTAAAACATATTTATCAGATCAAGAAAATATTGAGCCTCTAGCAAATGAAGAAATTCAAGCTCGAAAAATGGGTATTAACAGTGTTCCAACCTTTATAGTTAATAAACAAATAGTAATTAATGGCGCACAAACATCAGAAAATTTTGAACTAATTTTTCAAAAATTAACGAATAACATTCATTAATTTTAAATAGTAGTCATGATGTTTTTATATATATTCAAATAAAATGAGAAAAAGTGAATTAAATTCTTATTTAAGTTTTGCTAAAAAACTTATTAATGTCTCAGAAAAAATAGTCAAAAAAAATACTCCATCCAAAATAAAAGTAAATTTTAAAATTGACCAATCACCAGTTACAAAAATTGATATGCAAGTAGAAAGGTCATTAAGAAAACTAATCAGTCAAAAGTATCCTGAACATGGAATTTATGGTGAGGAATACCAAAATAAAAACCTTGAATCTGATTTTATTTGGGTAATCGATCCAATTGATGGAACAAAAAACTTTATCAATGGAAATGGAAATTACGGAACACTTTTAGCTCTTTGTCATCAAGGAGTTCCAATTATTGGAATTATTAATAGTCCTCAATTAAAAAAAAGATGGATAGGAATTAAAAACCATGGAGCCTTTTGTAATAACCAGAAATTAAAAAAAACTTCCTCAGATCAATCTTTAAAGGAGTTGTTCTTTAGTACATCAGGCATGACTGCCTTTCAAGACTCATCAAAAAATAAGAAATATAGATCTTTGGCAAAAAAAACCCAATACATCACATTTGGTGGTGACTGTGTTCAGTATGGTCTCTTAGCTGAGAAAAGAATTCCTTTTGTAGTAGAGTCTTTTTTGAAGCCCTTTGATTTTTTACCTTTAGTCAATGTAATTGAAGAAACTGGGGGAATAATTACTGATTGGCATGGAAAATCACTAGATTTTCACTCTAACGGTGATGTGGTAGCGAGCATATCTGCTAAAGCACACAAGCAGTTTTTAAAATTATAAATTTTAATATTTACCGGAAATACAGTTCGCAATTAGCTCCTGGAATTTCTCTTCAGTCATCTCCAAGGGATTACCACCTGTGCTGGGATCTTCTTGTGCTAACGGTGCTAGTTTGACTTCATCTCCTGGTTGAACGCCCAAATCTTTGAGAGTTTCAGGAATTTCCATTTCTTTTTTCAAATCAATAACCCATTGAACTATTCCGTCAAAACCCCCTTTGATATCTAAGAAATTAGCTAAACGTACAAATTTATCTTCAATCGTGCTTCGATTATAGTTTAACACAAAAGGCATCACTGTTCCGTTCGTTGTACCATGATGAGTATGATAAAGAGAATTAACTGGGTGTGTAATTGAATGAATAGCGCCTAATCCTTTTTGAAAAGCAGCCGCACCCATCATTGATGCAACAAGCATATGAGCACGAGCTTCAATATTTTTTCCATTATGATAAACCTCTTGAATATTTTCTTTCACTAAACGAAGACCTTCTAAAGCCGTACCCTCTGCCATTGGATGATAAAAAGGAGATGAGTATGCTTCTAAGCAATGAGCTAATGCATCCATTCCTGTTCCAGCTGTAATTCCTTTTGGTAGGTTAATTGTTAAAGAGGGATCTAAGATTGCAATTTGAGGTAACATCTTTGGATGAAAAATAATTTTCTTTTTATGATTATCTTCATTCAAGAAAACCCCTGCTCTCCCAACTTCAGAGCCTGTCCCTGCTGTTGTTGGAATAGCAATAATAGGTTTAATAACATCAGAGTCAGCTCGAGTCCACCAATCTCCAATATCTTCAAAATCCCATAATGGTCTTGACTGATGAGCTAGAAAAGCAATTCCCTTACCCGCATCCATTCCGGAACCACCACCTATTGCAATAACCCCATCATGATTACCTTCTAAAAATACTTTAACTCCATTGGTAACATTTGAACCTGTAGGATTACCTTGAACATCAGAGTAGACATTTGTTTTAGATGAAAGATTAGAATTAATTTCATCAATAATAGGAGTTTGTAGCAGACCTGGGTCAGTCACAATAAGAGGGTTTTTTACGCTCAAGGCATCACAAGCTTGTTGAATTTGCTGAGATCGATTAGGACCAAACCAGACAGTGGTTGGATAATTCCAGTTCATATTTTGCATTTTAGTCTCCTCTTTTAGCCTCGTTCAAAGTAACGTTGGTGTTCCCAATCGTTAACAGATTTATCATATTCAGACTGTTCCCATTCGGCAGCATGAATGTAGTGCTCCAAAACATCAGGTTGGAAAATCTTTGGGAGTAACTTAGATTTTTTAGCTAAATCAATGGCTTCCCTTAAAGTACCAGGAACAATTTTTGCTTTTTTGTTTTGGTAAATGTTTCCCATTAAAGGGTCTTCTAACTCTAACTTATTTTCAATTCCATATAAACCAGCTTGAATTAAACCGGCAAAAGCTAAATAAGGATTAACGTCCGCACCTGGTACTCGACATTCAATTCGTATCGAACTTCCGTGCCCAGCTAAGCGAAAACCAGCTGTTCTGTTATCAATGCCCCAAGCAGCTGTTGTTGGAGCAAAGGATCCTTCTTGAAAGCGTTTATAAGAATTTATATTTGGAGCTAAGAAAATGGAAAGATCTCTTAAGAATAAAATCTGACCTGCAACATAACTTTTAAAAGTTTTTGACATACCATACTTATCTTTTGAGTCGGCAAAAATATTTTTTTTAGTTTTTTTATCAAATAAAGAATTATGAATATGACATGAGCTTCCACAAGCTTCTTTATTATATTTTGCCATAAAGCTCGCAGCTCGATTATGTTTAAAAGCAATTTCTTTTGCAGCATTCTTAATCAAAATATGATTGTCAGCCATGTTCAATGCATCTGTAAAAACTACATTAATTTCTTGTTGGCCTGGTGCAGCTTCTCCTTTGGTGCACTCTACGTAAATACCTGAGTCTAGGAGGCTATTTCTTAATTCTTGATTAAAAGCCTCCTCTTTTGAGGTTTGAAAAATCATGTAGTCTTCAATATACCAAGATGTTTCCTTCAAATTCTTATAGTGAT
>JBJKYU010000058.1:0-26849 GCA_045560885.1 Alphaproteobacteria bacterium | reverse complement strand
AGTTCAAAGCTAAAATCAATGATTAAAAGTTTTTACTCAAATAAAATTTTTATAATAGAAAAATTTGGAGAAAATGATGTTGCTTATGAAAATTCAAAATTGACATTTATGGGGGGTTCTTTATTTGAGCATGGTGGTCAAAACCCAATTGAACCTCTATCAAAAGGTTGTTTTGTTTTATCTGGTCAGTATGTAAATAATTTTTCAGAGATATATACAGATCTTGAAGATTTATCACTAGCTAAAGTATTTAATGAAAAAAATAATCAAGAAATTGGATCTGCTATTAATAAATATATTGATATGAAGTTAGATAATGAAGCTAACATAAAAGATTATTTTAATTTGAATATTAAACAATTAAGTTCAATAATTTATAAGGTTGAAGAATGCTAAAAGCTCCAAAGTTTTGGTATCAAAATAAAATTTCTATTCTCGCTATACTGCTCCTTCCGATTTCTTTGCTCTGGATAATAGGAACGTTATTTAAAAAAAAATTTGCGAAGCCTATTCGTTCAAAAGTTCCGGTCATTGCTGTAGGGAGCGCTATCATTGGTGGTTCAGGTAAAACTCCATCTGTAATCTATGTTTGCGAAATACTGGAAAAAATTGGATATAAACCTCATATAATTTCGAGAGGATATGGTGGCTCTGCTAATGAAGTGATTAAAGTTTCTCCAGACATGAACTATTCTTTAGTTGGAGATGAAGCGATTATGATGTCAAAGTATTATCCAACATGGGTGAGTAAAAATAAATATAGTGCTTTCTCGATGGCAGAAAAAGATGGAGCAAATATATTAGTTTTGGATGATGCACTTCAATCATACAATGTATTCAAAAATCTTAATATTTACGTTTATGATTCTATTCAATCCTTTGGGAATAAATTAATAATACCTTCTGGACCACTTAGGGAGTCAATTAATGGTGTCTTAAATCGATCCCAAATCGTTTTTTTAGTTAATACGGACAATTGTCCTGAGATTTCTCAGGGTCAATTTCAACAAAGTATAAATTATGAAATCTCCATAAAACCTGAAATAAGCGATAAAAAATTAATGCCCTTTGCTGGGTTAGGATTTAACAAAAAATTCTTTGACCAGCTATATAATGAAGGTTTAGATATTACTCTCACAAAAGAATTTCCTGATCATCACCACTATTCCCAAGATGATATGTTTACTTTATTAGATGAGGCTAATAAAAATGACTCATTCCTTGTTACTACTGAAAAAGATCATCTTAGAATTCCAAAAGAATTTAAAAGTTCAGTAGGAATTATTTATGGCAAGATGGTATCCAATAACCAAACCGATTTAGCATCTGAAATTGAAAAATATATTTAAGACATTATTTCAAAACCTAGAATTTATAATTTTTGTTATTCTTAATAAAACTTTAAAATTACTTAGCTTCAATACAACTTCTAATCTAGGTGGTTTTCTTGTTTCTACATTTGGTCCATTCACAAAATATTCAAATATAATCTCTAAAAATTTAGAAAATTTGAAATGTGAAAAATCACTTATATCATCGATTTCAAAGCAAAATTTAAATCAAACCGGCAGAGTCTTTTTTGAATTTTTTAATTTAAATAAATTTAATTGGGAGGCTATTTCTGTAGAAAATGAAAAATACCTCCAAGAAATTAAAGAATATCAAGGTTCATCAATTTTTATCTCTGCCCATATAGGAAACTGGGAAATTACTAGAAATTATTTATTAAATCTTGGTTTTAAATTGCACTCAGTTTATAGACATGCAAATAATCATAAAATTGATCAATATATTCAAAAAAATAGAAGTAGAGAAAATGCATATTTTTATAAGAAAGGTTCTGATAGCGCAAAAAATATGATTAAAGCGCTTAAAAATAATGAAGACTTGGCATTATTAGTTGATCAACGTGATAGCAGTGGTCCTGTTATTAACTTTTTTGGAAAACAAGCATATGCAACAGATGGTTTTGCAAATCTTGCTTTAAAATATCAAACTTTGATCTGCCCAGTTTATTCAATTAGACAAAAAAATGGGAATTTTAAATTTATATATGAAAAACCTCTTTATTTTAAAGACTACAAGGATTTATCAGCATATAACCTGGTTGAAAAAGTTCACGCTGACTATTTCGAAAAATGGATTAGAGAAAATCCAACTCAATGGTTATGGGTCCATCAAAGATGGAGAATATAATTTTTATTTTTTAATTAAGATTTCACCATCGTGCATTTTGACTGAAAATTCGTCAACGCCTTTTAATGTTTTTAAGTCTTTAATTAGGTTTTGTTTATATTTTAAAATGGAATAACCTTTTTTTAAGTTTTTTTCTACAGATGAGTTTTGAATTATTCTTTTTAATAAAGAAATATTTTGATGAATAGAATTAATTTTATTTTTTATAAAAATTTGATTATTTTTTGCTAAAGATACTATTTTATTTTGAGTAATTTCAATTTTTTGTTTTGGACTATATTCTGTGATTTTCATATAATTTTCATTAACAATAATTTTTAGATTATTTAAATTTTCTTTTATCGACTCTAAATTATTAGAAATATAATTTGAAAGTGTGTTTTCAGTTTCATAAATTTTGCTTGAAAGAAAATTCATTGAGCTGGAAAAGTTTAATAATATTTTTTCTGGTAATGAGATTTTTTGTTTTATATTAAAAAAATAATCTATTTGGAAATTTTTTAAGTCTTTTAAAATTTCACTTTTATCAGGTACAGATAGTTCTGCTGCTGCCGTAGGGGTTGGAGCTCTTAAATCACAAACAAGATCTAAAAGCGTGTAATCTGTTTCATGACCTATTGCAGAAATTGAAGGTATTCTTAAGTCGTAAACTCTTTTAATCAATTCGGGTTCGTTGAATGGCATCATTTCTTCAAGTGAACCGCCTCCCCTTGCAAAAATAATTAAATCAGGTTTAGGATTATTTTTTTCTATTAAATCCAAATATTCAATTATTTCTGAATAAGTTTTTTTCCCTTGAACAGGGATTGGATAAACTTCTAAATTCGTTAAAGGAAACCTATCTTCTATCCTATGTATAATATCGTGAATTACAGATCCTGTAGCTGAAGTCAAAATACCTATCTTTTCTGGATATTTTGGAATTTTTAATTTGTGATCTTCTTTAAAATATCCTGAATTTTCTAAATCTTTTTTTCTCTTTTCAATTAATTTAAGAATAGATCCATCACCGCTGTATTCCACCTGATCAATTATCAGCTGATAAACTGATCGCCCAAACTTAGAGTAAGAGGTAACTCTTCCAAAAAAGTTATATTCAGTCCCTTCCTCAAGATTAATTTCTAATCTCTCATAAGTTCCTTTCCAGCATATACAAGAAATTACCTCATCATTTTCTTTAATAGAAAAATATACATGTCCAGAATTAGCAATGGTAATAGGTCCAGACTCTCCTATCAATTTTATATAATCAAATTTCTCTTCTAATAATTCTTTAATTGATCTATTAAGTTGAGTTACGGTATACTCAGGAATATTGTTCACGTATTTAATATACATAAAATAAGATGAATATCATAGTTATAGGTTCTGGTGCTCGAGAGCATGCTTTATGTCGTTTAATTGAAAAATCTTATTTGTGCGAGAAACTATATTGCTTCCCAGGGAATTTTGGCATTAGTCAAATTGCTGAATGTAAAAATATTAGTAATTCAGATGAAATAATTGAGGAATGTCAAAAAATAAATCCTGATCTTATAATTATTGGTCCAGAAAATTACTTATCAGAAAATTTAGCTGGCAAATTAAGAAAACTTGATTTTAAAGTTTTCGGCCCAGATGATCATGGTGCAAAATTAGAGTCTTCCAAGGAATTCATGAAAGAATTTTGCAAATCTCATAACATACCAACTGCTCGCTCCGAGACATTTACTTCCTTTGAATCTGCTAAAACTTATTTAGAGCAAAGGAATGGGTCTATTGTTGTGAAATATGATGGTCTGGCAGCTGGAAAAGGTGTTTTTGTTTGCACTAATCAACAAGAAGCTATTGATGCATGCTTTAAAGTCTTCGAAGAAAAAATCTTTAGCAAAGAAAACAATAAAGTTGTCATTGAGGATTTTTTAGAGGGAAAAGAGCTTAGTTTTTTTACGATAACAGACGGGAAAAATTATTTAAATTTTGGTTCTGCCCAAGACTATAAAAGAATTGGAGACAATGACACAGGACCAAATACAGGCGGAATGGGGACAGTCAGCCCAGCTCCAATCTTAAATGACGAACTTATGGAGAGAATTCAATCACAGATTATCGAAAAAACTATCAATGGACTAAAAATAGATAAAATTGATTTTCAAGGAGTGTTATTTTTTGGAATTATGGTTGATAAGGAGAATAAACCTTTTTTATTAGAATATAATACTCGATTTGGAGATCCTGAAATACAAAGTATATCACTAAGAATGAATTCAGATTTTTTATCTTTAGCGCATGCAACAGCTACAAAAAATCTTGAATATGCTGACATAGAATTTGATAGTGATAAAAAATCAATTTGTCTAATTTTGGCAACTTCAGGATATCCAGATCAATATCCAAAAGATACTCATATAAGAAATTTAAATGAATTTCCTAACGATGATCATTTTTATATTTTTCATGCTGCCACTAAAAAAATTGGTGAAAATATTTTAACTAATGGTGGAAGGGTTTTGTCGCTTGTAGCTCTAGGGAACACCTATGAGGAATGTAGAAATAAAGTTTATCAAATTGCTGAAAAAATAGATTGGGATCAGAAATACTATCGAAAAGATATTGGTGCTAATTTTTAATTCTTTTTTTTTTAAAAAATATTTTTACTAAATTTTCCTCATTAGTTTCTAATTTTTGATATAAAATTTTTTTTATTGTTTTTCTCGAAGGGTTTTGATTGCTATAAATAAACCTCACTTCTTTTATTCTTGCTGACTTAATGACTTCTTTGCACATATTACAAGGTTCGAGATAGGTGATCATTATTAAACCATCCAATCTTTTTTGATTTAATTTTTTACAAGCTTTTCTGATGCATAAGATTTCTGCATGAGATGTCGGGTCCTTAGATGATAGTTCTTTATTATGGGCTTTGGAAATTAAGGTCATTTTTTTTGGATCATAAATAACCGCCCCAACTGGTATTTCATTTTTTTTAAACGCTTGCTGACTTTGGTCCAATACAACTTGGAGAAAATCTGTTATTGTCTTCATAATGAATAAAATTCCTATCATTGGTATCACAACTGACTACCAAGAGAAAGTTAACTCTTATTCAAGATATCCTTGGTTCGCTTTACGAAGACATTATACAGAATGTCTTGAAATATTTAATTGCATGCCAATCATTTTGCCACTTACTAAATCACTTCCTGATTTAGATTTTTTAGATGGAATTGTTATATCTGGTGGTGACTTTGATATTGATCCTAGTTTTTATGGACAAGAAATTACATCAGAAAAGGTTCAAACTATCCCTGAACGAACAGATTTTGAGATGAAATTAATTGAACAATTTATTCCCACAAATAAGCCAATTCTTGGAATATGTGGTGGCTGTCAATTATTGAATGTCTATTTTGGTGGTTCTTTAATCCAAGATATTCAATCAAATATTGAACACGAACAACCGAATCCAAGAAATGAAACCAGTCATGAAATTACTTTTCCAAAAGACTCCCCTCTTAAAAAATTTACTAATAATAAAATAACCTTTATTAATAGCGCTCATCATCAGGGAGTTGATAAATTAGGCAATAACTTGACTGTTACTGGCACAGCTCCTGATGGAATTATAGAAGGATTTAAACACAAGAGTCATTATTATTGTGTAGGAGCGCAGTGGCACCCCGAATTTTTAATAACTGACTTCGATAAAAAATTTATTCAAGATTTTGTCAATCATGTCAAAAAAAACATTTAGTAAATTACTTTCTGAAAAGTTTCAAATTTCTCGAAAAAAAGCTGAGGACTTGATTAAAAACAAAAAAGTTTTATTAAATGATAATATTGAATCAAGGCCATATTTAGTAGTACAAGATAAAGATATCATTAGTCTCAATAAGCCCATTGAAAAAAAAGTAAATCTTATTTTATTTCATAAACCTAAAGGATGTATTACCTCAAGGAGTGATGAAAAAAATAGAACAATTGTTTATGATTACCTTCCAAAAAAATTTAATCATTATCATTATATTGGCAGATTAGATTATAATTCAGAGGGATTGTTATTATTAACTGATAGCACTACCTATAAAAGAAAACTGGAGTCTCCTAAATCAAATATCAAAAGAGTCTATGTAGTAAACGTTATTGGATCTTTTAATGATTTAAAGCTTAAAGCTCTGAATCAAAAAATTTATGCAGCAAAAATATATAAAAATCCCCATGTATCTTTAACTCATACAAATAAAAATAAGCATACGCTTAGGTTTGAATTAACAGAGGGAAAGAATAGAGAAATTAGAAATATATGTGAGATATTTAATTTAAAAGTGGAGAGATTAAAAAGAATTTCTTTTGGTCAATACAAAGTGAAATCTATTCCGATATATAAATATAAAGAAATGACAATACATGAGAGTTATTAGTGGGACTTTAAAAGGAAGGGTAATACCCACTTTAAAAACTCATGATTATAGGCCCACTCTTTCCAGAATAAGAGAGGATGTCTTCAACCTTATACAGCACAACAATGAACTCAATGTGAACTTAGCAGAAAGCACATTTGGAGACTTATTTTGTGGGACAGGGTCCATGGGGATTGAAGCACTTTCTAGAGGCGCTCAAAAAGTAATTTTCAATGATTTATCAATTCAAAACCTAAATACACTTAAGATTTTTTTAAAAAATATTCCAAATGATAATTATGAAATACATCAAACTGATATTTTTAAACATTCAGAATCTTTAATTGAAAATTGCAATATTATCTATGTGGACCCTCCATATAATTATGACTTTAATTTATTTAAAATAAATATTTTACCAAAGCTCTCAAAGAATTGTCTTGTGATTTATGAGTCTAATCAAAATATATCTAATGAAAATTTAGTTTTTTCAAAAAATTATAAACATAAAAAAATTCTTTTTTTTAGAAATAATTAACGAAACCTAAAATAATTTAAGAATTTAATCATAAATTTTTTAAAATAAGTATATTCACCAAAGCAAAATGAGACAGCCATTAAAGTTATCTGATACAAAGGAAAAATAATTATTAATCTGATTAATAAATAAAGAGGATAAAAAGTAATAATTTTATTTAAACTAATAACCTTTAAAATTGGATCAGAAATAATAACCGATAAAGATCCTGCTAAAGCAAATACGATAAAAATCTTAATTAAATGAAAAAAAGACTTAGCTTTAAATACTTTTATTAATTTTTCTATCAGGTTACGCTCTAGTATTTCTCTTTAAAACTTCAACTGCAGGTTGATCTAAAAAATTAATTTTTTCAATTTTTGCTCTCAGGTAAATATCAAAAATCAAATAGATTAAAAGGTAAGAATAATCATCAAAATTATCATCTATAATTATTTGATTAACTAAAAATTTTTCTAATTCTAAGGTTTTAATAGCTCCCTTTTCTAAAGTAGATAAGAGATTATTATTAAGAAGAAGATCTTGGATAGAATTTATTGGTTTTATGGAATTTTTTATTTTAAAAAAAATAAATTGTTTATCCCTTGGGCCATCAATAAAGAGTTGAAATTGACTATGCTGATCAATAGATCCAAAGGCGCTTATGTAATTAATTGCTTTTTTATTTTTACCAAGACTTTCAGCAAAAATCTGACGGTACCATTCGTTTAAAGTTCGTAATTTATCATGATAATTTAGACCAACTACAATATTAAGATTTGTATTTTTTTCATAAACTTGTGAAGAAATAATATTTAATGCCAGTTTTTTATGGTTTTTTTTCATTAATTCTTTGGCTTTTTTGAAAGAATTAATAAGACTTCCTAAGGAGTAGCCCATAGCAATAATTGGTAAAAGAGCCGTGATTGAAAAAATACTAAACCTTCCACCAATTTGTGCGTCGTGTTCAAATGTTCTTATATTTTTTTTCTGAGCAAAATTATTTAAATAATTATTTTTATTTTCAGTGATAAATAAAAAATGCTTATAAATATTTTTAATATTATTTTTTTTTAGATATTTAATGATCCAATGAAGAAAAAATTTTGTCTCCACTGTATTGCCCGATTTAGAAATAAATATAAATAAATCATTCTTTGATATTTTTATCCCAGATAGATTTGAGTCTAGTTGAATTGGCGAAGGATTATCATAAATAAATAATTCTGTGTTTATTTTTTCTGGAGCTAAAAACTGCATTAAAAGTTTTGCACTTAGAGAAGAGCCCCCCATGCCAAATACATGAACTCGATATTTCTTATTTTTAAATAATGAAAAATCGTATTGAGAAAAATAGTTTTTATCAGTAATTGGGTTAAATAAATCTATTTTGAAAAATTCTTCTAATTGATAATCAACGTTCTTTTTAGTTTTAAAATTTAAAGAATTTAAATTATTAATTAATTTCATTTGTTAAATATATTAGTAAATATAAATTATCTTTTACTTTTGCCTTTAAATAGCCACTGAAAAAAATTCTCATCTGTTTTATAGCCACTCTCTTGGTCAATTTGATCAATGATTGAGGGGTTAGCTTGATTAGCTTCTGTTTGAGTGAGAATAGAATCAACCAAAGGATTTGAACTTTGATCGATTTGAGTAGTCTCTTGAGTAGATCCTGGTGCTGGCAAATCATTAGTTGGTGGAATAATTAGAGATTTATTATATCCGACCCCTACTTCATTTGCCTTTTCTCTTTGACAGCCAATTAGTAAGCTTAAAAGCGCAAGTAAAATAAAAGTTTTTTTCATATCTTTTTATTCAAAAATAAAATGTTAAATATAAGTATCACAAAACCAATACTTATACAGCTATCAGCAATATTAAATGCAGGCCAATGATAGTTAAATACATAAATATCAATAAAATCAACTACATATCCTCTAAAAATTCTATCTAAAAAATTTCCTATAGCTCCTGACAAAATCAGGACTAAGCATACCTTAAAAAAATGATCTTGAGTTTTAATCAGCAAATATAAGAAATAAACAATAATTGATAAAATTACTATACTCACAATAATTTGATTTAAAGAAGGGCTATTCAAAAAACCAAATGCAAATCCATAATTAACAACAAAAGTTAAATTAAAAAAAGGAGCTACCGGTATACTTTCATATAAATCAAACTGACTTACAATCATAGCCTTACTGATTTGATCGAAAACTAAAAGAAAGATTGAAAAAATCAGAAGATTTAAATTGCTTTTATTATTGAAAAGATTTCCAAACATTATCGCATCTACTACAAAGATGATCTTGGTTATCTTTTACTTCTGGTAAAATTGTCCAACATCTTTGACATTTATCTCCCTCAGCCAAAGAAATATCTACAAAAATATCTTCTTCTTCAAAATTCATGGATGAAGGTGTTTTTTCAGCGATATCTTTAATTTCTACACCGCTGACAATACACATCTCAGCCAAATCTAATGTTGAAAGTATCTGTTTAATTTCTGATGGAATATAGATTATCGCTTTAGCTTGAAGACTTGATCCGATTAATTTTTCGTTTCTTTTTATCTCTAGTGCTGCGGTAACAGATTTTCTTACTCTTTTAAGCTCATCAAAACTTTTTTCTAAATTTGAATAAGAATATGTGAAATCTTTTTCTGTGATTATTTGTGAAAGTATACTAGTTGAATTATCTTGATGTCTCGATTGCCATGCCTCCTCGCTTGTAAAAGATATAATTGGAGAAAACCATTTTGATAAAAAATCAAAAAGAATATGAAGGCAAGTTGAAACAGATCTTCTTTTAAGACTATCTTTTCCATCACAATAAAGAGAGTCTTTTCTTATATCGAAATAAAATGCTGATAGATCTAAAGTGCAGAAATTCAATAATTTTACAAAAATACCATGATAATCATGCTTCTGAACAAGTGATTTTAATTCGGTATTCATTTGAGAGACTTTGTTTAAAATATATTTCTCTAGATCGGGCATTTGCTCTAATTCGACTGCATCATTAACGGAGAAATTATTTAAATTACCCAATAAAAATCTAATCGTATTTCTAATCTTTCTATAAGAGTCTATTTGGTAGTTAATAATTTGGTTATCAATTTTTAAATCTTCAGAATAATCAGAAGCCACAACCCAAATTCTTAAAATATCTGCGCCATACTTATTAATAATTTCATCTGGAGAAATGACATTTCCAATAGATTTAGACATTTTCCTCCCTTTGCCATCAACAACAAATCCATGTGATAATATACTTTCAAAGGGGGCCCTTCCTCTTGTTCCACAAGACTCCAATAATGAAGAATGAAACCAACCTCGATGTTGGTCGGATCCCTCAAGATACATGGAAGCTGGCCATTGAAGATCCTCTCTAGTTTCTAAAACATAAGAATGAGTAGATCCACTATCAAACCAAACCTCAACAACATCTTTAACTTGCTCAAATTCATTTGAGTCGTAATCAGGAGATAAAAATCTTGAGGCTTCTGAGTTAAACCAGGCATCTCCCCCTTCTTGTTCATAAATAGAGGCAATACGTTCAATTACTTTATTATCTCTTAAAGGCTCACCTGTTTTTTTATTAACAAATATTGGTAAAGGCACGCCCCATACACGTTGTCTAGATACACACCAATCGGGTCTATCTTGGATCATACTTCTTAATCTATTTTGTCCTTGCTTAGGAAAAAAGTCTGTTTGATCAATTGCTTCTAACGCCTTTTCTCTTAATTCATTTTTCTCCATAGAAATAAACCACTGAGAGGTATTTTTATAAACGAGAGGCGCTTTGGATCTCCAAGAGTGCGGATAACTATGTATCAAAACACCTTGAGAGATTAAATTATTACATTTATTTATTTCATCACAAACATCTTGATCTACTTTAAAAATATGCTTTCCTGCAAAAACCGGGATATGCTCATAGTAAATCCCTCCTTCATCAATAGTCATTGGCAATTCTAAGTTATGTTGCTTCCCTAAAAGAAAATCATCCATACCATGAACTGGACATATATGAACAATACCTGTTCCTTGTTCAGTTGTTACAAAATCACCATGTAAAACTGGAACCGTGAAATCATATCCTGAGTCAAATAATGGATGTTTGCAATTTAATCCAATAAGTTCTTTTCCTTTTATTTCAAAATTAAGAGTATGCTCAGAAATTTCATTTTCTTGAATAAAGTTCTCTATTAAATCTTTTGCTATGATGACTTTTTGATTGGCGTCATTTTTATTAATCGTTAAAGATTGATAATCAATATCTTCATGAACTGCTAAAGCTCTGTTACCAGGAATAGTCCACGGCGTAGTAGTCCAAATGACAATTGAGTGATCTGAGAATTTAGGCTCTGAAGACTTTTCTATAGGAAAGCATGTGTAAATAGTAGTTGACTTATGATCTTGGTATTCAACTTCAGCATCTGCAAGGGCTGTTTTTTCTACTACTGACCACAAGACTGGTCGATGGCCTTTATAGATACCGCCATTCTCTAAGAATTTTCCTAATTCTCGAACAATTTGCGCTTCTGCATGATAATGCATTGTTGTGTAAGGGTTATCCCAGTCACCTATAACTCCCAGTCTTTGAAATTCCTTTTTTTGAATATCAATCCATTTATTTGCAAAATCTCGACACTGTTTACGAAACTCTAATACTGGTACGTCATCTTTATTTTTTTTCTTTGCTCGGTACTCTTCTTCAATTTTCCACTCAATTGGAAGACCATGACAGTCCCAGCCTGGAACATAGATTGAGTTTTTATTTAATAATTGCTGATACTTTACAATAATATCTTTTAAAATTTTATTTAGTGCATGACCCATATGCAAATGACCGTTTGCGTAAGGAGGGCCATCATGCAAAATAAATTTTTCCTTATCTTTAGAATCTTTTCTTAGACTGTCATATAAATTATTTTTTTGCCAACTATCTAGTATTGCTGGTTCTTTTTTAGGCAAATCAGCCTTCATAGAAAACTCAGTTTTAGGGAGTAAAATACTGTCTTTAATTTCCATAATTTAATTTATCTTTTGCTATAGTGATATCTAAAGTTATTTGATTTAACAATTCTTTTATACCATTAAACTTTTTTTCATCTCTTATTTTGCTATCAAAAAAAACTTCAATATTTTTTCCATAAATATCTTGATCAAAATCAAAAATATGGGCTTCTATAATTGCAACAGTCTTGTTAAAAGTAGGTCTTTTACCAAAATTAACAATGCCATAAAATTTATCCTCTAAACCTTCAACATTAATTCTTACAGCATAAACACCAAAAGGAAGCTGGATAATTTGATCTGGATAATCAAGGTTAGCAGTTGGTATTCCTATTGTTCTTCCTCTTTGATCACCTTGTTTAACCGAACCTTTGATACTAAATGGATTTTCTAACAAAGCGTTAGCTTCTTTGATATCACCCAGTGATAGAAATTCTCTAATTTTTGTGGAGGATATTTTCGTATTTTTATTATCAGCAAAAAGATCAATATCTTCAAATAAAATTGAGGCCTTCTCACAAAAAGATTTTAATGTTTTGATATTTCCTTTTCTTTGATTGCCATAATGAAAATCATTACCAATCAGTATTTTTTTTAATTTTAATTTATCCAATAAAATTTTATTTTCAAAATCACTATAGGTTAATTGAGTGAGCTCTTGGTTGAAGTTCAGGTCAATTAAATAATCAATTTTTTTTTCTTCAAGAATATGAATTTTTTTTTGTTTTGTGTTGATAAGAAACCTTTGAATATCATTGAAATAAAAATTGGGATGAGGATCAAAAGATAAGATAGCAGATTTAATGTTGAGAGAGCTAGCTTCTAGTTTAAGTTTTTCTAAAATTTTATTATGACCCTTATGAATTCCATCAAAATTTCCAATTGTTAAACATATTTCATCATTAATATTTAAATTTTGATAATCGACGTTTAAATATTGCATTAATCTAGATGCTTTGATATTTGCTCTTGTAATAAATTAAAGGTTTTTTGGGGTTAAAAATTTCAAAATTAGTAATACGGCAAATTATTATAGTATGGTCTCCAGATATCACTTTTTTCTCAACATAAGACTCAATTAAACCTAAAGAATTTTTAAAAAAAGGGACTTTATTTTTGGCTTTAGAAAAACTAACACCACTCCATCTATTTAAAAGATCACCAGCAAACTTGTTAGATAATTTTTCTTGAGATTTAGATAAAAAATTGACATTTAGAGGACTTTTGATTTTAAATGATTTTAAATTTCCATTTTCATTACCTAGACAAAATAAAAATTGGGGAGGATCAAGTGATAAACTAGTAAATGAATTCACTGTGCATCCAAAGTATTCTTTTTTTGAGGTTCCATTAGTAATGATGGTCACTCCAGTCGAGAAAAGAGAGAAAACAGAAGTTAAATTTTGTTTATTTTTCATAATTAATCTGATGGTAGCGCTGGAGAGACTCGAACTCTCACGAGGTTGCCCTCACCGGATTTTGAATCCGGCGCGTCTACCATTCCGCCACAACGCCTTAAATTGTCATATTTAAATATATTAATAAGTATTGATTGGCAAATCGATAACTTGTTGTGTATTTATTAGATTTTAAGAATAATATCTCCCTACTTTGGAATACATCTACTTTATGGCACCGATTTTAACGTTTGCGATGACTGCCGCTATTACTCCTGGTCCTAATAATATTATTCTTTCAACTAATGCCGTAAATTTCGGTTTTAAAAAAACTATTCCACTTATTTTTGGTGTTTTTTTTGGTTTTTTGTCTGTGCTAAGCCTTTGCCTACTTGGAATTGGAGAAATTTATAAATCTTTTCCCGCAATAGCTTTGATATTAAAAATCATTGCCGCTTCATTCTTAACTTATCTTTCCTTTAAAATTTTTACCTCAACTTCATTTTCTGACGAAAAAAGTCCAAAAAAATTTACTTTCAAAGATATTTATTTTTTTCAGATAATAAATCCTAAAGCTGTTACGGTTTCTATGTCTAGCTCAGCTATATTTATTCAAAATAAATTTCCCTATGAGATTGAGTTTGTCTTAATATTTATTTGCTTTGTAATCTCAACATCTACGAGTGCTTTAGTGTGGGCAGCGATTGGTCATTCATTTAGAAAATACCTAAATGATAAAAAAAAGATAATCTATTTTAATAGAACAATGGCTTTATTGCTTTTATGTAGTATTTTTTTCATAATTATATGAATAATAGTTATTTTAAATTAATAATTTTTTTTATTATTAGCCTACTTTTATTATCTCCAATAATAATAATTATTTATAACGCTATATTTTCATTAGGAAGTTTTCAGAATCTTTATTCAACAAGATATGTAATTGGCTCTACAAAAATAATTTTATTGGTAAGTATATTCATACTCATAATTAGTGTTCCATTAGCATGGATAAACACAATGACTGACTATCCTGGAAGAAAAGTTATTCAAATTTTATCTATTCTACCTTTGGGGGTCCCTGCTTACATAGCTGCGTATACTTATGCTGAGTTGCTCGAACCAGGTGGGTACTTGGCTTCGCTTCTTATTTCTTTCGATGGTTTTTCCTTAAGAAATAGTTTTTTTGGATCTCTAATTTTAAGTTTTGCACTTTTCCCCTATGTCTACCTTTTGACAAGAATAGCGATTATCAATTTTTCAGCTCGTTATATAGAAGCAGCAAAGACAATGGGAAAAAATTCATATGAATGTTTTTTTAAAATTTGTATTCCTATGGCGCTTCCTGGCATAGCTGCTGGTTTAGCCTTAGCCTTAATGGAAACATTAAATGACTACGGGGTAGCAGATTTCTTTGGACTACAGACACTAACAGTCGGTGTGTTTCAATACATCTCTGTTATAAATGATATCCCCTCTGCTTACTTGTTATCGATGATAATTCTTCTACTTATGTTGGTTTTATACATATTCGAAATAAAAATGAGAGGTAAAAAAAGTTTTCAAAATTCAACATATGAACATATTCAATGGTCAAGATACCAGCTTGGATCAATTAAGACTATTTTAGTTTTAAGTTTTGTCTCCGTTCCAATTATTTTTGGTTATTTTATTCCATTAGTTTTTACTTTATTTTTGCTGGCTAAAAACTTTAATCAAATAGATCTTAATAATTATTTTTCTTCATTGTCCAACTCAATTGTTTTAGGAATATTTGTTGGTATGGGATGTATAATTCTTTCCATATTTATTAACTATGTATCTAGATTCTCGAAGTCAAATTGGTTAAGTTTTTATAAAAAAATTATTAATATGGGTTACGCTCTTCCTGGAGTTGTAATCGCACTTGGTGTATTAGTTTTTATTAACATATTTGATTTGTACTCTCCAATATTATTATCTACCTCTCTCTTTGGTCTGATATTAGCTTTAATCATCAGACTTATATCTATTTCTAATAATTCTCTACAATCTGGTTTAGATAAAATTGGAAAATCTATAGATGATGCTTCGAGATTAATAGGTCGAAGGCCATCAACTACTTACTTTAGAATTATAATACCACAAATTAAGTTAAGTATACTTGCTGGTTTCTTCTTAGTACTAGTTGACACCATCAAAGAGTTACCAATTACGCTCCTACTTAGACCATTTAATTTTAATACCTTGGCAACAAGTCTATATGAGTACTCATCTAATGAGATGTTTGAATTAGGATCTCTACATGCTTTAACAATCATTCTATTTTTATCAGCTGCAATATATGTGTTTGATAGTTTTTTAGAAAAAAAGATTATTTTAAAAGAGAAGAAGTAACTATTTATTAAATTTTTTCATTATTTTTAATGTTTCATCACTTACGTGATGTTCAATACCCTCACTGTCATACTGGGCTGTTTTTTTAGAAACACCAATTTTAATTAAAAAATTATAGACAATTTCATGCTTTTCTTTTGATATTTGAGCTAGCTTTTTTCCTTCTTTAGTCAAAAAAATTGATCGATATGGCTCAGATTTAGCTAAATTGAAATTTATGAGTCTTTTTAAATTTTTATTTATTGTAGCCTGAGATACGCCAAAATGTTCAGCTAAATCAGCATTTTTTACGTCTCCTTTTAACTCAGATATTTCTTGGATAGCCTCAACATAATCTTCTAATATTTCGTTTTTGTTTTGATTTCTAATATTTAAATATTGAGATGAGGCTTGAGAGGTTTTTTTACTCATTTTTTCACCATATTTATTAAATTACAGAAAGTAAAGAATACTTTGACTAATTTTTAGTAATATCTATAATTCTTAGCCTAGGCTAAAAATGACAGAACTTGTAATACAACTCGGAAAAAAATTTCAATACCTTCGGCTTTCAAAAATAGTTCTTTTTTCTTGCATGTTATTATTAATTGCTTTTGAGCAGACAAGAGAACTTTTTTTATCATCAGCAAGTGATGCCTACATAGCAGTCTCCACTTTTGTAGGAGCTACATTATTAGTATTTGTTTTTTTGGAAAAAAGAAATTTTAACTTACAAAGCTATATTCAAAAAAATAGAAAATTAGAAATTCCTATAAGTGCATTTCTTGGTGCTATTCCAGGATGTGGTGGTGCAATTATGGTTATGAGCTTATTTACAAGAGGAGTAGTTTCATTTGGAGCTGTCTTAGCAGCATTAATATCTACAATGGGTGATGCCGCTTTTCTTCTTATTGCCACAAAGCCTCAAGCTGCTTTAATTATTTTGCCAGTTACATTTTTTTCAGGAATCATATCTGGGTATCTTGTAAAACCATTTACAAAAAACTTTCTTCAAAAAAAAATAAATCAGGAGTTTTTGAGTACCGAATTACCCAAAAATAAAACATCTAATAAATTTTATTTGATTTGGTTTTTATTCTTAATTCCTGGTTTATTTTTAGGACTCATGAATGCTTTTAATATTGAAATTTCCTACTTTATGTTTGGTATTAATATTATTCAGTTTTCCGCATTTTTACTTGCTCTATATTGTGTATTTCTTTGGGTTTTAAACCCTTTGACAGATATTCAAATGGCTTCAATACACGAAAATTCTTTTCGAAGAGTAGTTGATACTACTTGCTTTGTTACTGTGTGGGTTATCATTTCATTTGTCATCTATGAGTTGATTAATATTTCAACCAATGGGGCTATATTTGAGTCTTTAAAATATTTTGGCCCTTTTATACCTTTAATGGCAATTATTATTGGATTTATTCCAGGTTGCGGTCCTCAAATTATGATCACCTCTATGTATGTATCAGGTCAAATACCGATGTCAGCTCAGATTGGAAATTCTATTTCAAATGATGGAGATGCTCTTTTTCCCGCTATTGCTATCTCTGCTAAGACTGCAATTATAGCTACATTATATAGCGCAATACCCGCTATATTCATTGCTTATCTTTGGTATTACTTGATAGGCTAATTTTATAATTTTAAAATTTTAATCTCAAATGTGGAACAGCGTCTATATTTATATCGAAAAAAAATCAACCAGTCGTTATTCTCAATTTTTTTTATCTCTTATTGCTTTCATTGAGAGTATTTTCTTTCCCATTCCGCCAGATGTAATTTTAATTCCTCTTATACACTTTAATAAAAATAAGTTCTTCACATCTGTTATCAACTGTACTTTATTTTCAATTTTAGGTGGTGCATTAGGATATTTTCTTGGCTTATTTTTATTTGACTCAATCAAAGAAATTTTTGATTTAAGTAAACAGACATTATTTTTTAATTTTTATGACCAATATGGTTTAATAGCAATATTTCTGGGCGGGTTTACCCCCATTCCTTACAAAATTATTGCCATAACAAGTGGCTATGCAAAATTTAATTTCATATATTTTATTTTGTTGTCATTTTTATCTCGAGGCTTAAGGTTTTTAATTATTGGTTATATAGTTTATAGATTTGGAGATTATGGTGTTGAGTTTATAAAGAAAAATAAAACAATTATATTTTTAATCATTCCCGTATTAATCATTTTAATTATATATTTATTGGTAGGTCATGATTAATTCAAAAAATATATTTTTCTTAACTGTATTATTTTCAATTTTTGCAATTTTATCAGCTTTCTTTATGCAGTATGTACTAGGTCATGCTCCATGCAAATTATGTACTTATCAAAGAATTCCATATTACGTCATTATTTTGATTGGTTTAGTTACATTTTTATTTCCTAAAATTATTAAACTTTCATTTCTCATGCTTATTCTCTCACTGATAGCAGAATTTTTAATTTCTAATTACCACACACTAGTTACCTATGAGATAATTAGTTATAGCGGTTGCCAAAGTGCAGAAATTCCCAACGATATTAATCAATTAAAAGAGGCATTGATGAGTGACACTCTCATTGTGAACTGTTCAAATGCTAATTTAGAATATTTTGGCATACCCTTATCTATTTATAATTCTTTTTTTTCACTAATGTTTCTGATAGTAATAGCTTTCAATGCCCATAAAGAAAAAAGCAAAAAAACTTAACTCTCAAGATAAAAAATTAATCGAAGAGATTATTCGCGTTGATCATGCTGGAGAGCATGGCGCGACACAGATTTATAGAGGTCAACTTGCTATTTTTAATGAGAATACTGAGTTTGGAAAAGAAATTAAAGAAATGGCGGAGCAAGAAGAAATTCATAAATCAACTTTTGATGAGCTTATTGTTAAAGAAGACGTAAAACCAACAATTATGTTTCCTTTATGGAATATTGCTGGATACGCACTAGGTGTGGGTACAGCTCTTTTGGGAAAAAAAGCTGCAATGGCTTGCACAGTTGCTGTTGAAGAAGTCATAGGACAACATTACGAAGAGCAAGCTGAAGAACTTAAAAAGAGAAAAATTAATCCTCAGTTACTTAAAACAGTAAAAAAATTTCGTGAAGATGAGCTTGAACATCATGACACAGGAGTTGAGCACCAAGCTGAAATGACAACTGGATATGTCCTCCTTTCAAAGACAATCAAACAGCTCTGCTATACAGCTATAAAAATTTCAAAAAAATATTAATCTTTTTCTAAGATGCTATCCCAATAAAGATAGTCTCTCCAGCTAGAATGGAGATAGTCAGATGGAAAATTCTTACTTTTTAACCTCAAGGAGTATTGAGAAGGTTCTTTGGGTTTTCTCATTAATTTGAACCCTACCTGAGATAAACTCTTGCTTCCTTTCGTCCAATTACAATGGGAACATGCAGTAACTACATTTTCCCAATTGGTTAATCCTCCTTTAGATCGAGGAATCAAATGATCAAAAGTTAACTCTTTAGTAGAAAATTTTTCATAACAATACTGGCATGTAAAATCATCTCTTAAAAATACATTAAACCTTGTAAAGGCTGGTGTATGATTGTGAGGGATATAGTCTTTTAAAGCTATGATACTTGGCAGATACATTTCAAAGGAAGGAGAAGATACTTTTTGGTCATACTCCTCAACTATGTTTACTCTATCTAAAAAAACTGCTTTTACAGTATCTTTCCAACTCCAGATAGATAAGGGAAAATAACTAAGAGGACGATAATCTGCGTTAAGAACCAGTGATGGACAATGATTCGAGTTTATCATTTTCTAATGATATCATATCGAATAGATAATGGATTGTTAAATATTGGTTAAATCCAATTTTTAAATTGATTATTGATAGCTTCTATCGCCAAAGGACTTATCGAATGACCACAATTATCATCCATAATTAATTGACTATTAATTTTTTGATCTGAGAGAAAACTATGAGTCTCTATAGCTTGATTTGGGGAGACTACATCATCTATTTTTCCATGAAATATTAAATATTTAGTGTTATTTTTTTTTAATTCTATTTTCTCAAGAATTTTTTTTGGCAACGAGCCAGATAATGAAAAAATATTTTGAAAAGTATCTTCACTTTGAAGAGCATAATATGTAGCTAGCATTGAACCTTGTGAAAATCCAAGGATTGAAATTTGATCAGAATTAATCTGAAATTTTTTTTTAATATCTTTCACAATATCATCTAAATAAAAAAATGCAGATTTCAAGCCTGCTTGAATTTCCTCCTCTGATCTTTCACTTAAAGCAAACCATTGATAACCAAAAAAATTAAATTCGCATGGTTCTGGGGCGTTAGGAGAAATAAATTCTGTTTCAGTTTGATTGAGATGAAAATAATCCTTTAATGAAATGAGATCGCTGCCATTCGAGCCATAACCATGAAGGAAAAGAACTATTTTTTTCATATTTTTAGCTCAAATTTAATAATTAGACATTTAAGGATAATTTGATAACTATTGACCATGAGCACATCTGGCATCTTACCTATTATTCTTATTATATCTATGCTTTTGGCTTTGCTGATGGTGGTAGTAGGTGTCATTGCAATGGCTAAAAATGGAAATTTTAACAAAAAACATAGCAATAAACTTATGAGAATGAGAGTGTTATTTCAAGGTATAGCTGTTTTTGTCTTTGCTGCCATTATATATTTATCAAGATAATTAATTACACTCATGACTAAAAAGAAAAATAACAAGCTCTTATCTACTTCTATCAACAAAAAGACATCATCTTTGATGGAAGATTTTAACAGTTCGATAGATGTAGATCAAAGACTCATAGAAGAAGATATTCTGGTCACCCAAGCTCATGTAAGTGCCCTAGAAAAATTAAAAGTGATTTCTAAAAATGAAACAAAAAAAATCTATCAAGGTTTAAATGGAATTTTGAATGATTATCAAAAAGGAAAGATCAAGTTTTCAAAAAAAAATGAAGATATCCATATGAATGTAGAATACTTTCTTCATCAAAGAATTGGTGATATCGCATTAAAAATTCATACTGGCAGATCAAGAAATGATCAAGTAGCAACTGATACACGCCTATGGACAAAAAAATCATCTAAAGAAATACAAGAATTAATTAAGATAGTTATGCATTCTATTTTAAATCAGGCAAACAAGCATCAAGAAACAATTATTCCTGGTTTTACTCATTTACAAATAGCTCAACCTCTATCTCTTGCTCATCACCTATTGGCTTATCTTGAAATGTTTAAACGTGATTTGGAATATTTTGATTTTAGCATCCATGGTGCAGATGAAAATGTCCTAGGAAGTGCTGCCTTAGCAGGAAGCAACTATCAACTAGATCAAAATTTATTAAATAAAAAACTGGGATTTAGCAAATCAAAACAAAATTCAATGGATGGCGTCAGTGACCGAGATTTTTGTATGTATTTTCTTCATGCCTGTACCATGACTTCAATTCATTTGGGCAAACTTGCCTCTGAATTAATTCTATGGTCTAGTAATTTGGCCGGATTATTTGATGTTCATTCTGAGTATTCAACTGGAAGCTCAATTATGCCTCAAAAAAGAAATCCAGACTCTTTAGAGTTAATACGTTCAAAGGCAAATATAATAAGAAGCAAATCTCAAGAATTTTCGAATATTATATCTAATCTTCCGTTAACTTATTTTAAAGATTTCCAAGAAGATAAAAAAATTATTTTTGATTGTTTTGATGAATTGTCTATCTGTCTTAATGTTATGAGTGATGTAATCAAAAAATCACATTTTAATAAAAAAATTGGGGTTGAATTATGTGAGACTAATTTTGCCACTGCTACTGATTTAGCTGATTATTTGGTTATTGAAAAAAATATTCCATTCAGAAAGTCTTATAAAACTATTGCTGAAATCGTGCAATTTGCCTTGAATAATAAAATGAAACTTTCTGAAATATCCTTAAAGGAATTTCAGAAGTTTGAAAAATCAATAGACTCCAACATCTATCAGTATATTGATGTGAAAAAAAGTTTAGCAAGAAAAAAGACAAATATGAGCACTAACCCAAAAGAAGTTTCTAAAAAAATTCGTAAATTTCAGAAGTTCTTAAAGTAATATGCTTAAATTAGTATCAATTTTAATTATTTCTCTGTCTTTGATCTCATGTGGAAATAAAAAACCAAATAAATTACCCGAGGGAGTTATAGATAAGTCTCAATTCCCTTTTCCTCCTAATGAAGAATATGAATACCCTGAGGAGTAAAAATGTTTGATAAAATTTTAAATGAGTTTTCTACTCCCTTCTATCTTTATAACGAAGAGACTATAATTGCTAAAACAAAACATCTAAAAGAATTAGATTTAAATTTTTCTCATAAATTTCATTTTGCCGTTAAGGCAAATCCTAATTTAGCTATTCTCAATTTACTCAAAAGACAAGATTTTGGTACCGAGGTAGTTTCTGCTGGAGAATTATTTAAATCGCTTAAAGCCGGCATAGATCCATCCGAAGTTATTTTTGATGGACCCGGGAAAACTGAATTTGATTTAAAATATGCAATTACTCAACAAATTAAATCTATAAATGTTGAGAATTTAGAGGAAATAGAATTCATTAATGAATATTCCTTAAGCAAAGGTTTAAAAACAAATATTGGAATAAGACTAAACCCCAATATAGATGCCGATACTCTTGAAAAAATCACTACAGGAAAGACTGGTGGTAAATTTGGTATATCTGTTGACCAAATTAATTTTGATAGAATTTTAGAGATGAAAGGTGTTCATTTATCAACTTTATCAGTTCATATTGGAAGTCAGATTGTCGATCATCAAAAATTGATACAATCATACGAACAATTAATTTTACTCGCAGATCAGTTAAACAAAAAAAATCATACAATAACTAATCTTGATTTAGGTGGTGGTTTTGGAGTTATGGATCACTCTGATGACACTTTAGACTTTAATGAATGGCAAAAAGAATTACAAAACCTACTAAAAGATAAAAACTATCATATTATATTTGAGCCAGGCAGATTTATTGTTGCTGATAGTGGAGAACTAATTACAAAAATTCTTTACATCAAAAATAGTGGTGATCGAACAATTATTATTACAGATGCCTCTTTTTCAGAATATCTCCGTCCAGCTCTCTATGAAATTGACCCCCCTCCGATTCAAACCATAAGCAATTCAAAAGAACTCAAAAACTACGATATTGCAGGAGGTATTTGTGAGTCGACAGATTTTTTAGCTAAAAATGTAAATTTACCAGAGGTAAAAGTGGGTGATTACTTAAAATTTACCAATGTTGGCGCTTATGGTTCATCCATGTCATCTACTTATAATAGTCGTCCAAGACCGCTTGAAGTCTTAATGGGCAAGAATGAGTACAGAGTCATTCGATCAAGAGATACCCTTGAGGATTTATGTAAAAATGAAATCATGTAATGATATTATTTTTAAAACGCATTAACATTCTTTTAGCTTTAATTCTTCTATCCTTGGCACTAGGAATAGTAAAATTTAAAAACAATTTACCTAACCAAAAAATAAGTAATTTCAATGTTGACGCTATTGTTGTGTTAACTGGTGGAAAAGGTGAAAGAATAATAGAAGGATATAATCAAATTGAAAATTCTAATCAAAGAAAATTGTTTATTTCTGGAGTTGATAACACATTTAATTCAGAAGTAGTATTAGTCAATATTTTAAACTTTGATAGAGAGATGGTTGAATGTTGCATAGAGGTGGGATATTTATCTGAAAATACTTATGAGAATGCTTTGGAGACAAGGTATTGGGCTTTAGAAAAAAAAATTCAATCTATTCTTCTTATTACTTCAAATCTTCATATGCAACGAGCTGAATTTCTATTTAATCAGCTATCAGGGCTAGAAGTAATTCCATATACGGTAAGTAATGAGGAATCAATAATTCCTTTTGAAAAAATGGTAGAAGAATATGTGAAATTATTAATTTCAAAAATAGTATTTATAAAAAAATATGAGATTTAGTTTTTTAATTTTATTTTATTTAACTACTGCAATAGTTTTAATTATTTCTCTATTAGGGCTACCTTTCAAATATAAAAATTTTCGATTTTTTGTCATATTTTTTACTAATAATATGAAGTGGGTACTACGAATTTTTAATATTAGAATAAAAGTGATCAACCCAGATTTCGCTAAATTAAAAGGATGTCTATTTGCTAGCAAACATCAATCTATGTTTGAAACAATATACTTTAATCAACTTTTTTATAATCCAGCGTATATCCTCAAAAAAGAATTATTATCTATTCCACTTTTTGGAACTTATCTAAAAAAACTAGGAATGATCGCCATTGATCGTAGTCAAGGAATCCAAAGTCTAAGATATGTAAATGAACAAACGGCTGAGTATGTAGAATATAGGCCCGTCATTATTTTTCCTGAAGGAACCAGGACCACCTATGGAGAAAGACCTGATTTAAAGCCTGGTATTTTTTCAATGTACAAATCACTAAATAAACCAGTGGTTCCGATAGCTCTAAATACAGGTCTTTATTGGCCTAAAAATAATAAAATTAAATCTGGAGAAATATTAATTGAGTTTAAAGATCCTATTCAACCCGGATTAAGTAAACAGGAATTTCTTGATCAACTAAAAAAAGCTATAAATTCCCTTAATTATTAGGGATAAATTTTCCTGCTTGTTTTGCCTTTACAATTCTATTTCTAATATTTTTAGTTTTTTGTAATTTCGCTAATAATTTTTTAGAATTTTGTGAATTCAACTCTTTGGAAAATTTTTTGAGTTCTCCAATAAACATATTTGTTAATTTCTTAATCTCTTTACTATTTGCCAGAAAGATATCTCTCCACATTTCGGGATCACTACCAGCGACACGAGTAAAGTCTCTAAAACCTCCCGCAGAGAACTTAACTAATTTAGAATTTAAAGATTTTTCTTTTTTAATTGCTGTTAAGACTAAAGAATAAGAAATAATATGTGGTAAATGTGAAGTTAGGCTAAGTACATGGTCATGTTCTCTTGCGGACATCACTTCTATTTTCATAGATAAAGATTTCCAAAATTTACTAACTAATGAAATATCTTGATGACTCGAATTTTTTAAAGGGCAAATGATACTGTAACGATTTTCAAATAAGCCTAAAAAACCATTTTCTAATCCAGATTTTTCAATACCAGCTATAGGATGTGAGGGAATAAACCTAAATTTAAAATTATTTTTAAAATAAATGTCCTCAATATTTTTTTTAGTTGAACCTACATCAGTCACAATAAAGCTTTGATCATTTAAATTCTCAATTTTCCTTAAAATAGTTTCATACTGAAGGACAGGTGTGCATACAATGATCAAATCAATTGACAATTTCTTGATATCTTCAAGAGATTTTATGGAACTAACGTTTAATTTTGACTTTTTTAATCTTTTTGAAAAATCTTTGGATTTATCAAAAGCAAAGATATTGGCTTGTTTTGGGGATTTTGGTATCGACCTTGCTATAGATGATCCGATCATTCCAAATCCAATAATTAATATATTTTTAAACATCAAACCTATTACTAATTTTTGTTGTCTTTTTCATTTCATTGAGGCTACCAATGGTCATACGCACATGTTTAGGTAAACGGTATGAAGCTAGATGCCTTACAGTAATTTTATTGGTATAGAGAAATTTCACAAATTTATTTGCTATTTTTTCATGACTAAATTCAAGAAGGATGAAATTAGCTGAAGTATCAATCGTTTTAAACAAAGAATTATTTAAATTATTAATTGTATATTTTTTATTATTTTGATTATTTTTTATGCTTCTAGAAATCCACTGCTGGTCTTTTAATGCTTCTGTAGCAGCGACACACGATAGTCTAGAGACATTAAATGGCTTTTTATATTGATATAATTTTAAGATGTTTTGCATCGAGGAGTAGCCCCAACCAATTCGAAGACCTCCTAATGCATAAATCTTTGAAAAAGATCTAGTTACAATTAAATTTGGAAATTTTTTTACTAATGATAATCCATCGTCATATTTTTTATCTTGTAAATATTCACAGTAAGCAGAGTCTAGAACAATTATGGTTTTTTTATTAATTTTTTTAATAAATTTAATTATTTCATCCTTATAAAATATTGATCCAGTAGGGTTATTTGGGTTTGCTAGAAAAATAATTTTTGTTTTAGAAGATGCCAGTTTTGCAAACTCATTCAAAGAGAATTGAAATTTTGAGTCATTGAATGTTTTTGGCTTACATTTAAAGTTCTTTGCATAAATAGCGTACATGGCAAAAGCATATTTAGTAAAAATAACTTCATCACCAGGTTTAGTAAAAGCAGCATAGATCATTTGTAAAACTTCATCGGATCCTGCTCCTAAAATAAGCTGTTCAGAATTTAAAGAATAAGTTTTAGAAATTTGATTTCTAAGAGTTTCCCCATCTAATTCTGGATAAATATTAGAAAAATTAACATTATTTTTTAAAGCAGCTTTTACTCTGCTAGAGGGACCATCGTTATTTTCATTGGAAGACAGCCGAATAAAGCCTTTGAAATCCTCAGCTCCACCTTGATAGTTATTTTTTGGCTTATTTTTAGTCATTTTTTTTTTCTATACTTAAACTATATGAGGAAAATATCATCCTTTTATATTGAAAAATAAATAGAAAAATCATAAATTTTGGTCAACACCGATTTGATAGCAGCTTGCGGGTGTATAAACAGCTAAAGCGTTTTCCCGTCAGTTATCATCTCAAAAGGGTACTTATATGAGAAAGATAACAAATAATACAGATTATCCAGGTTTTCTTCTGTCATGTGAGGAGAATCTTTTATTAGACTCAGGAAAATCAATTAAAAAATATCAAATAGCTTATCAGACTTATGGTGAGTTAAATTCAAGCAAAGATAATGCGGTCTTGATCTGTCATGCTTTAACAGGAGATCAATTCCCTGCAGAAGAAAGCCC
>JBJKYU010000057.1:0-27008 GCA_045560885.1 Alphaproteobacteria bacterium | reverse complement strand
ATTGAAACATTTGATCCGCTAGACATTCCATATTTAAATACATTGATTTTATTATTGTCAGGTACAACATGTACTTGGGCTCATCACGCTGTAAGAGAAGGGCATAATGAAGAAGCCCTTCAAGGCCTCTATTTAACTGTATTTTTAGGAGGTATATTTACCTTACTGCAAATATATGAGTATCAACATGCTACATTTGGTTTTACTGAAGGTATCTATCCATCAACATTTTATATGGCTACAGGATTTCACGGTTTCCATGTATTAGTAGGTACTCTCTTTTTACTTGTTTGTTTAATGCGAGCAAGAAAAGGCCATTTAACTCCTGAAAGACACTTTGGTTTTGAAGCAGCTGCCTGGTACTGGCATTTTGTTGATGTTGTATGGCTATTTTTATATGTAGCTATTTACTGGTGGGGAAGATAGTACTCTTCTCGTCTACCAACTTTTTTATAAAACTATCTAACTTATGAAATTAAGATCTTTAACATTTGTCTTTTTATTTATCAGTTTTGTAACTTTTATTTTAGGGGTGTGGCAGTTATACAGACTTAATTGGAAAAATGATTTGATTGAAAATATCAATAATTCTGTCAATTCACCGAAGATTTTTGATAGCAATGAAGAATATGAAGAACTTATAACAATTAGTTTAAACAATGATTTTGATTTGATTGATAACCCAATTTTTCTTGAGTCCAAAACCCAGCAAGGCAAGGTGGGTTATCATGCAGTGCTACCTTTGACTTATAAAAACAATTTTTACTCCGTGATTAACCTAGGATGGTTTTCTGATAAAAATCAGGAATATGTAAGTAACCTCATAAAAGACATTAGAAAACAAGACTCTTTCTATGCTTACACACGTCATTTAACAAATGAAAAACAAATTTTTGTGCCAGAAAATCAACCCAATGATAATATTTGGTTTTCTATATTAAAATCTGACTTTGAGAAATATTATAAATCAAATTTTAATTCTATTTATTACTTTGTATTATTTGATCCAAGAATTAAACCTGATATTAATCCTCTAGCTTTTTTAAGAAATAATCATCTAAATTATTCTATAACCTGGTTTTTATTAAGTCTCTCAAGTGCAATCATGATATTAATAATTAGACGAAAGCATTATGGATAATCTAAAAAAATATTTTAAAAACTATTATGTCTTAAATGATATTAGCGGGATCCTTTTTTGGGATAATGCCACAAATCTTCCTGCAAAAAGTATTGAGTCTCGATCAGATCAAATGTCAATATTAGCGGAATATATTGATCAAGAATTAAGAGATCAAAATATAATTAAAGAAATTAAACTAAACAAAAATAAAGATTTAAATGATCATGATAAGAAAAATTTATTACTTATGGAGAGCATAGTCTTAAAAGAAAATGCAGTGGATGGCCTACTTAAATCTCAATTGGTTAAAAAGAAACTAAAATGTGAACATTTGTGGAGAGAGGCTAGAGAAAAAAATGATGTATCGATAATTGAAAAAGATTTTAATGAGTTATTAAATTTAGTCCATGAAGAGGCAAGTCAGCTATCAAAATCTTTAAGTTTAAATCCTTATGATGCTTTGATTTCAAACTATGACAGGGATTACAACTCAAGTAAAATAGATAAGTTATTTGAGATTATTAAAACAGATATAATCCCTCAATATTTAAATTTAGAAAAGATAAGCAAGCCAACTATTTTTAAATCAGATTTATCAAAAGATGATATTTTTCAACATACCAATTTAAAATTAAAAGAATTAGGATTTAACTTTGATTATGGTCGAATTGACCAATCAATGCATCCTTTTTGCGGTGGAGCAAATAAAGACGTAAGAATAACTACAAGATTTGAGGACAATATTTTAGAAACTCTTTCTGCTCTTTTTCATGAAACGGGGCATGGGGTATATGAACAAAATAGACCAACTGAACTATTATATGAACCTATTGGACAAGCACGAAGCTTAAGTGTTCATGAAAGTCAGTCTTTATTTTATGAAAATCACATTTTTAAATCAAAATCTTATTTTCAGGTTTTTAATGAAATCTTTGATGGGTCAAAAGATATGCACCAATCCTTTATCGAACATTATCACACAATTAGACTAAACCCGATCAGAGTAAGTGCAGATGAATTTTCTTATCCTATTCATGTTTTTATTCGATATGAAATTGAAAAAGAAATATTTAATAACAAAATCCAGTTTAAAGATATTCATCATCTCTGGAATAAATATTATAAACAGTACCTAAATATTGATTTACCCAATGATACTGTAGGAGTTTTACAGGATATACATTGGTATGAAGGTATATTTGGATATTTCCCAACTTATGCAATTGGAGCCATGATTTCATCTCAAATTAAATTTAGTTGCCCTGAATATCAATCCTTTATTGATAATGTGAGTGAAGAAAGCATCTATAAAGTAACTGATTGGTTAAAAAATAACATTCATCAAAAGGCCTCTTTATATTCATCGGACGAAATGTTACAAAATATCTCTGGAGAGCCCTTAAATTCTTCATATTTTTTAAAACACTTAAATAATAGGTTTATTCAATGAATTATATCAGCACTCGTAATAATCAAATGAATTTCAGTTCCGAACAAGTTTTGAACTATGGGTTGGCTCCAGATGGAGGATTATTTATTCCAAGTGAACTTCCAAAGTTTTCTTTAGAAGATTTAAATAAATTAAAAAATGCTGAATATAAAGATATAGCGTATTTTGTTCTAAACCCTTTTTTAAAAGATTTATTTTCAGAGAAAGAGATAAAACAGTTGATTTCAGATGCTTATCAAAGTTTTGATGAAGGAATCGTCTCTATAACTGAGTTAGGTGAAAATCAATTATTAAATTTATTTCATGGGCCAACATTAGCTTTTAAAGATTACGCAATGTGTCTTTTAGCAAAAATATATGAGCTATATCTTAGAAAAAAAAATCAAAAACTAGTAATTGTAGGAGCCACTTCAGGTGATACGGGTTCTGCAGCAATTCATGCTTTTAAGGGTATTGAAAATATAGATATTATTATACTTCACCCTCATAACGCCACATCTCTTTTCCAAAGAAAACAGATGACTACTAGTGGGGCTGATAATGTTTTTAATATTGCTCTTGAGGGGAGTTTTGATGATTGTCAGACTTTAGTAAAAAAAACCTTCAATGATCAAGAACTAAATACTAAATATCATTTCACAGCGATTAACTCTATCAATTGGTTTAGAATATTGCCTCAATCTATTTATTATGCTTGGGCTTATCTAAATCATAATGTAGATAGCTTTGTAGTACCAAGTGGAAATTTTGGAAATATATATTCAGCGCATCTTTTAAAGTCAATGGATTTTCCCCTTAAAAATCTTGTGATAGCGACTAATGAAAATAATATTTTACATCGAATTATAGCCAACAATGATTTTTCATTAACTGATGTAATTAAGACAAATAGCCCAAGTATGGACATAACCATTTCAAGTAATTTTGAACGAATTTTAGCGGAGTCATTTAGTCCTGAAGAATTATCTCATTTGTATCAAAATTTGATAAATCACTCTCACAACCCCAAATTAGATGAGACTGTCCATGAGCAGTTAGCTGGCAAATTTAAGTCAGAGTATGCCACATCAGATGAAGTCCAAAAATGTATTAAAAAATACTTTGATAGTAATAAAGTTTTGATTGACCCACATACTGCTGTTGGGGTAGTTTGTGCTGAAAGAATGAATTTAAATAATCATATGTGCTTAGCTTGTGCCCATCCAGTAAAATTTCAAGAAACCGTAACAAAATCTCTTGGTCATGAAATTGAATATGATAAAAACTTTGAATTTAAGAGTAGTGAAAAATTTGAAATACTAAAAAATGATTATAATCTTCTGAAGGATTTTATTTTAAACAATGCCTAATATTCATAAACTAAATAACGGCCTTACTGTTATTACCGATTATATTGATACCGTGGAAACTGTTTCAGTGGGCATGTGGAACAAAGTTGGGGCTCGAAATGAGCAGGAAAAAGTTAATGGAGTGGCTCATTTATTAGAACATATGGCCTTCAAAGGCACTGCCAATAGATCTGCTCTTGATATTGCAAAAGAGGTAGAAATGGTCGGAGGGGCTGTTAATGCTTACACTTCAAGAGAAGTGACTGCTTATTACATGAAAGTGTTGAAAGAGGATATTGGCTTATCTATCGATATTATTAGTGATATTTTACAAAATTCTGCTTTTGAAGCGAAAGAATTAGATAGGGAAAGAGGGGTTATTCTTCAGGAAATTGGCATGTATCTTGATACTCCAGATGACGTGGTATTTGATAAATGGCAGGAGGTAGCTTACCCCGATCAACCAATGGGAAGATCTATTTTAGGAAAAAGTGAAATTATTAAGTCAATTTCTAGAGACCAGGTAGAGGGTTTCATGAAAAGTTTTTATCGACCTGATCGAATGGTTTTCTCAGTTTCAGGAAATTTTCAAGAGGCTTTAGTTTTAGATCTTGTCGAAAAACATTTCAATAATTTACCTAATGGTCAAGATGATCATTCTCCAAAAGCCTTATATAAAGGTGGTGAATTTAGACAAGAAAAAGAATTAGAACAAGTGAATATTATTCTAGGTTTCGAGGGTGTAGATTTTTACTCTGACCTCTATTACTCCACTGCGGTATACTCTACTGTTTTAGGCTCAGGAATGTCTTCCAGGCTCTTCCAAGAAATAAGAGAAAAGAGAGGTTTGGTATATAGTGTATCCAGCTATACCTCTTCTTTTTCTGACTCTGGAATATTTGGAGTTTATGCGGGCACTGGTCAAAAAGAAGTAAAAGAATTAATACCTGTTTTGTGTGATCAATTAAATATTAGTGCCAAGAACTTCACACCTGAAGAGTTACAACGAGCCAAAGCACAGTTTAAAGCCTCTTTGTTAATGGGCCAGGAAAGTACTTCAAGAAGGTGTCGATCAAATGCATCAAAGTACTTAATGCACAGTAAAATAATATCTCATAATGAAATAATTTCAAAAATAGATGCTGTTCAACTTGAAGATTTAGAAAGAGCAAGGCTCAATATTCTTAAATCTAACATTACACTTTCTTCAATTGGACCAGTTCAAGACTTAGAGTCTTTAGACTCTATCAAAGCTAGATTTAATTAATTTCTCAGCGGCCTCTCTTGCAAGAAGGTCAACTCTGTTATTATGTTCGTTGATGTCATGAGCTTTTACCCATTTCCAAGTAATATTCCTATTAGAATTCAAAAAATCTAATTTTATCCAAAGATCTTTATTTTTAACCTCTTTTTTTTGAGCATTTTTCCAATTATTTTTTTTCCAATTGATTATCCAAGATGTAATTCCATTCTTAACATAACTACTATCTGTAAATATTGTAATCTCATCATTTTTATTTAAGAACTCTAATGCTTTAATTGCAGCTGTAAGTTCCATTTGATTGTTAGTAGTATCTAGTTGATATCCAAAATGATTTATATCCTCACTCTCTCTTAAAATAAGAAAAGCCCAACCTCCTGTACCGGGATTCCCCAGACATGAGCCATCTGTGTAAATTTCAATCAAAAGAAATCCTGCAAGTTATTTTTTTCATGAAATTGAAGAATTTCAAAGAATTCCATCGGATCCTTGTGGTCTACTTCACCATCTTTATTAAAATTTTTATCGTGAATACGGGTAAGAAAAAATCTTATTGCACTGGCTTTTAAGTAAAAATTAAAACTTTCTTTTTCTTCATTAGTCCAAGAAATAGAGTCACAGTATTGATCAAAGAAGATTTTAAAATAATTTTCATTAAAATTTTCATAATGTAAAAACCACGCATTTACTAATGTAGCCAAGTCATAAACAATGGTATCAGAACAAGTAAAAAAGAAGTCAATAAAGCCAGATACTTCGTTGTTTTTAAAAAAAATATTATCTTTAAAGAGATCACCATGAATTAATGACTTTTTTAAATTTTGAGGAAATTGCGACTCGAGCGAAGAGATTAAATTTTTAATATATGTAAACTCACTGATATTTTCTCCATCATAATCATTGAATTTATTAATTATATATTTCCAACTTGGCAGTAGCATATTATTTTCTCTATATAATTCAGACTGTGCGCCAATATGATGAATTGTTGAAATATTTTTTGCTAAAGATCCCATTGCATCATTATTTAGAGATTGAATTTGATTACCTTCAATAAAAGAATAAATGGCACAAGGTTTTTCTTTTATATTGAATATATTATTTTCATTTACAGTAATGGGAGTAGGGCAAGCAATACCTTTATGATTGAATTCACTCATTGCTTTATGAAAAAAAGGTAAATCAGAGCGCTTAGTTCTTTTCTCAAAAATTGTAAAAATGAATTTATTTTGATTTTTAGTATTAACTAAATAGTTTGTATTTTCTACACCTTCTACGATACCTTTTATTTGTTCTATCCCATTATAGTCTTGAAAAAGGTAGTCAATGTCTTGTTGAGTAATTTTTGTGTAAACTGCCATTTTTATTAATTACAAAAAAGAATTCGTAATTTCATAGTATTTTATTAATATCATCTATCATAATGTTAAAATTTTTCATATTGTTAATATCGTCTTTACTTTTTTTTAATGCATGTAGCATCAAAAATCCTCTAATTAAAAAATCTAAAATTACATATATTGATTGTCCTAAAACTTTAATTTTAGCCCCAGGCGCAAAGATATCTAATGATCAAATCACGATGATATTAAATAAGAACTATTCTATGAATTGTTATTTACCTGAGCCCGAGTCAAGTAAGGTAGTATTTGAGTATAATTATACTATTGAAACCATATTCAATAACCCTTCATCAGAAATAGAAAAGGTTGAATTTATTGTATTTGTTACAAATAAAACAGAAGACCTAAAGGTTCATGAAGAAACTTTTTATAAAGATATACAAATAGATATTTCTAAAGATGAAATGCAAGAGTCATACAATCAAATAACAAATTTCAGTGATAAAATTATCTTAGATCAAAAATTGTATAAAAATGGTGTAAAGACTTTTTTAGCTATTAATTAATTGATTTAAAATCGCTAACACTTTTTTCTAAAACTTTATTTCTATCAGAGTCAGATAAGTTCGATAAGTAATTGGTGATCATACTATTTAGTTCGATTGAAGCCTGATTTTTAATTGATTGTATAGCAGAGATTTCGATTTGCTTAATTCTCTCCAAAGAGTTTTTTTCTTTAGAGGAAATAGCTTGAGCTGTCTTGTCAACAATATTTTTAGATATGGTTTCAGCTTGAGATTTAGCAGAATTTAATAATTCTTGAATCTTATTATCCAAGTCTGCTGTTTGTTTTTCTGCTTCTTTAAGTTTAGTCTCTGAGTCAGAAAAAGAGCTTAGAGATGAATTTATATTAGATTTTATCTCTTCGATTTTTTGATCAAGACCTCCAATTAGCATAGATTTGAAAGGTTTAATCATTAAAATTACAAATAATATAAATGAAACTAAAAGCCAGAATTTTGGATCTTCAAACATTGCTAAACCTTTATATTTCCTTTATCAAAATTTGTTATTTTAGATAAGAAAGTAGACGCAGAGTCTTTTAATTGATCGTTTAATTCTGCAATAGCAAGACTTTTTTCTTTGCTTACTCTCTCTTCAGTATTTTTAATTTCTTGCTGTATTTTCTCTTCAGTAGCTTTAATTAATTTTTCGCTGTCTTGAAGGGCACTTTCTTTTGCATCAGCAATAATTTGACTAGCCTGATTTTTTGCCTCATTCAGTTTTAACTCATAGTTTTCTATCAATTGCTCAGCCTTTTTGATTAATTCATCTTGTTTTGAGATGTGAGATTGTACGAATTCATCTCTCTTGTTCAAAAAAGCTCTAATTTTGGGTAGCGTTATATATGTCAATACCACAAATAGTATGACAAAAAAAACACCCAGCCAAAAAAGCTGAGATATAAAGAACTCTATTTGTTCTAATTGAGGCATTAAGTGATTTTATTTAATTTGATTATGAGAATAAAATCACTAATGCAATAACAAGCGCAAAAAGTGCAATCGCTTCAACGAGAGCAAACCCCAGCATAGTCATTGTAAAAACTTCATTTTTTGCAGCTGGGTTTCTTCCAACAGCTGTAATAAATGCAGCAAAGATATTTCCGATACCAAGACCCGCACCGATCACACCGATCACCGCTAATCCAGCACCCAAGTATTTAAAAGCTTCAACTAGTTCCATATTTACCTCCTTATGTTCATCTAGTGTAAGTGTAAAGCGTCATTTATATACAAGCATGTTAAAATTGCAAAAACATAAGCTTGTAAAAAAGCTATTAGTATTTCAAGTCCAGTTAAGGCAACAATAAATACTAATGGCAAAATTCCAAAAAAACCCAAAGCAGATACAAAGCCCGCAAATACTTTTAAAAGTGTATGGCCTGCAAGCATATTAGCAAATAATCGAACAGCAAGGCTTATAGGCCTTGAAAGATATGAAATCACCTCAATGGGAATAAGAAGAGGTAGCATATAAATTGGCAGTCCAGGAATTACAAAGAAACTAAAAAACTTTAAACCATGTTTAACAAAACCTAATATTGTTACAAATAAAAATACGCCTAGAGCTAATCCAAAAGTAACGATTATATGGCTAGTGAAGGTAAAACTATATGGAATCATTCCAAATAGGTTTCCGAATAGGATAAACATGAACAATGAAAATACTAAGGGAAAGTATTTTCTTCCTTCTTTGCCAGCAGTGTCAGCAATAAGATTGTTGATAAAACTAAATCCCATTTCAGCAGCTACTTGCATGCGAGAGGGATATAAATCTTCAACGGAGTTAGTTTTTCTTGATTTCATAAAAGGGATAGTAAAAAAAGCAATGATAAAGACAGTTGTTATTGTCATCCATAGAGAAGAGTTGGTGAAAGAAATATCATACCCAAATAATTCTAGGTCCATCAAAGGTTTAATTTCAAATTGTTTTAAGGGACTTTCGCCTTTAGCCATGCGCTAATAAAACAAATTTATTTAGTATTTTCTATGCGACGTATAAGCCTGTAAATGTTAAGTAAGCCGGCAAAAAAACCCAGTATTATCAACGATATAAGTGCGATAGGCTTCGTGTCCAAGAACTTATCTATGGCAAGTCCTAATATAACTGAGACGATCAGGGCAGCAACAAGTTCTGATGAGATTCGATAAGCAAAACTCAGACCTTTGAGGTCTGATTTACTTTTATCCTCATTCTGCATATCTGACTGCTTCTTCTAATTCAACAGATACTATTTGAGAAACACCTTCCTCTGGCATAGTTACACCATAAAGTCTATCAACTCTGGACATAGTCATTCTATTGTGAGTGATAATAATAAATTTGGTTTGAACTTTTTCTGATATTTCCTCAACCATACTGCAAAAGCGGTCAACATTATTATCATCTAAAGGTGCATCAACCTCATCCAATATACAAAAGGGAGATGGATTAGCTATAAAGACAGCAAATAATAAAGAAATGGCGGTTAAAGCTTGCTCACCACCTGAGAGAAGCGTGATATTTTGCATTTTTTTACCTGGAGGGCTTGCAAAAATTTCTAAACCTGAATTCAAGGGATCTTCATCATTTTGAATTAGTTTTAAATAAGCTTTGCCACCACCAAATAGTTTAGTAAATAGCCTTTCAAAATTTTCATTAACTATTTGGAAAGCATCACGTAATCGTGAAACACCCTCTTTGTTTATTTTATTAATTGCATCATGAAGTTTTTCTATAGACTCTTGGATTTCATTTTTATCTTTGATCGTATCATTGACTTTCTCTCTAAGTTTTGTGTACTCATCTTCTGCTAATAAATTTACAGCACCAATTCTTTCTCTTTCAGTGACCAATCTCATTACTCTTTTTTCAGCTGTTTCTAAATCTTCATCCTTCTTAAGCTTTTCAATTTCATTTTCTAAATTTAGTAAATCAACATTTATTTTTTCACGACAAGAATGTATGAGCTGTTGAAGATTATTATTAAAGTTTGATATCTCAGATTCTTTCCTAATAAGATCCTCTTTAACAACAGAAAAGTTTTGTTCTTTATTTCTCAAATCTTTTGATAGCTGTTCTAATAAGTTTTCTTTTTCTTGTAACTCATTATCAAATAATTTCTTTTCTTCAGTTAAATCTTTAATTTTGTTTAATAAAAATTGCCTTTTACTGTCAATATCACCAGGATTATTTTGAGAAATATCTAGTTCTTCTTTAGCTGTCTTGATCCTGCCATTTAAATCATTAATTTTTTGAATAGTTATTTCACTTATTCTTTCCCATTCTAAAATTTGTTTTTTTAAATCATTAAGCCTTTTTTCTTTTAATTCTGACAAAATAGAGGAAATGTTTGCTTCATAAGAACTAGAGACAAATAGGCCATCCCATCGCCAAAGGTTACCCTCTTTGTCGACAATTGCCTGACCTGGTTTTAAATTTTTATGAAATTCATACCCTTGTGATAGTTCCTCAATAACAGCAATATTATTTAGTTTATTGGTGATCCTGTCGGGAGCTTTGATAACTTCTGAAGCTACTTTACAAGGAAAGTTGAATGAACTGCTAACCTCTTCGACTATATTTTCTGACCAATAAAACACCTCATCTTTATCAAGAGAGGCTAATAACTCTTTGCCAAAAATCGCAGCTACTGAATTTTCATACTCTTTTTCAAAAGATATATTATTTAAAAGGCTTCTGTCTGATTGGCCTATAGTTTTTTCAGGATTGCTCTCAAAATCTTTAGAGCTTATATCATTAATTTCGTTTCTTATTTCTTGAATTTTTGTCTGAGTATCATTGTTTTGTTTATTCTCTACTTCAAGATCCTGTTGTAATTGCTTAACCCGATGCTCAAGATTAGTTTTATGTTCTTCAAAACGTAATTCTTCTTGTTTGAGGTTTTCAACTGTCATATTTAGTCTATCCAATTCACTATTAAGGGAATATGACTTCTCTCGCATGGGAGGGATTTTAACTTTTAAATCCTCAAACGCTTGATCCTGTGAAGATACATCTCCTTGAAAATCAGCTAATTTAATTTTTATTTCATTTTTTTCATCCTCTAGTCTTTGAAGAATGGTTTGAATTTGATTTCTTTTGACATAAAAAACTGAAGCCTCTGCATTTTTGATAAGTGTTGAAATATTTCTAAATCTCTCAGCTTCTTTGGATTGTTTTTTTAATATAGCAAGCTGCTCTTCATAAGTTGCAATAACATCTTCAACACGAAGAAGATTATTTGTGGCGGCTTTCAAACGAAGTTCAGAGTCATGCCTTCGAGATTGGAGCCCCAATATTCCAGCCGCTTCTTCTAAAACCATTTTCCTATCTTCTGGTTTTGCTTGAGTAATGGCGCCAATTCTACCTTGGCTTACTATTGAAGTTGATCTTGCAGATGTAGATGCGTCAGCAAAAAGTAACTGGATATCTTTTAGTCTTACTTCTTTGCCGTTAATATAGGAGTTTGTTCCCTCACCCCTCCAAATCTTTCGCGCTATTTCTAAAGACTTAGACTCAAACTTATTTTCTAAATCTGTTCCATCAATATTAACAAACAAACCCACTTCGGCTAAATTCCATGAAGGTCTAATGTCAGTCCCATTGAATATGAGATCATCTATTTCTTTACCTCGTAACTGTTTTGCGGATACCTCGCCAAGACCAAAACGAATTGCCTCAACAATATTAGATTTACCACAACCATTTGGACCCACAATGCCTGTAAGACCAGATTTGATTTCAAATTCAGTTGGTTCAACAAAAGATTTGAAACCTTTGATTGATAATTTATCTAGCGATAACAAATTATTTATTTTTTAGTTTCTTTTTTATTGATTTTATAAATTCAGATGCAGGTCGATTACCCTGCAATATTTCACCATCAATTAAAAAAGTTGGTGTACTTTTAACTCCAAAGTTACTTTGTGCTGCGACTTGTAAAGATAGAAGATTATTTTGTAAGTTCTCATCTTTTAGGCATGATTGTAACTGTTCTTCTTCTAATCCTAACTGTAATCCATAGTTATTCAAAAGCTCAATAATTTCTTCGCCCGTCTCTGATTTAGTCCATACATCATAATTTTCATAAACTGAGTCGATATAAGAAGGCTTGATATCAGAATTACAATTTGCAATTATAGAAGCATAAAAAGCTGCTTGGTTAAGAGGGTAGTCAACAATGTAGTAGTTTATATTTTTATAAATATCACTCTCTTTAATTTCTTTTAATGTTTCGTTATGAAATGCCGCGCAATGGGAGCAGCTAAAAGAAGAAAATTCAATTACGTCTACAGTCTGATCAGCATCTGATTTTACTAAAGGAGTAATTTCGTTATCAGTTAAAAACTGTTGATATTCATATTCTTTAGCATGTGAAAAATTACTCATAATTAAGAAAAAAGGTATGAGTATGAGTTTAAGCATCGCTATCAATTTTTTTTCTTATGTTAATAAAAATTTCTCTCACTTTTTCATCTTTTATATCATTAAAATTTTGATAATTAACATCTTTTAATAGCAATTCCTTATCTGTTTTGTCGCTAAAATTATCATCATTAAAGTTTTCTATGAGATCATGAAAGAAAAGGATTTTATTAACTTTTTGACCAATTAGTTCCTCACATTTTAATTTAATAATTTCGATCTGCGTGTGTAATTCAAAAGATATACTGGAATCAATAGAAAATTCGATATTCAGTAAGTTGTCTTTTCCCAACATAGTTATTTTTTTGATTTTAACTTTATTGTGATTCTCTCCAAATATTTTTTCCCAATTCTTTATAAGAAGAGTATTTATCTTTAATTTTTTTTTATTTACTTTGTTTATTAAATGAAAAGCAACATCATTCAATTTAGCAATCTTCTTCATCATAATAAGTTTTATGAAACTATCTTATCTTGGTTTAAACAAAATCAAAGAAACTTGTATTGGAGAGAAAATAGAAAGATATATTTAACTTATCTGACTGAGGTGATGCTTCAACAAACTACAGTTTCAACTGTTCAAAATAAACTCTCCTCCATTTTAAAAGAATTTCCAGATTTTAAATCATTCAAGTCTAAAAAAATTGATGATTTTCTTAAATGTTGGTCTGGACTTGGATACTATAATAGAGCAATCAATTTTTATAAATCTGTGTCAATCATTAATAAAAATTTTAAAGGAATTTTACCTGAAGATAAAAAAGAATTATTGAATTTACCAGGAATAGGGGAATATACAGCTAATGCTATAATAGCAATTGGATATAATAAACGAGCTTTTCCAGTAGATGTAAATATTAAGAGATTAATTTCTAGATTGACTAAACAAAACCTCACTGATCAGCAAGTTTCAGAAATTTTGAATAAGATCGCTCTCAAAAAAAGAAATTTTAGAAAATTTGCAGAGTCTATGATGGATTACAGCTCATCAATTTGTAAAAAAAATTCCCCCCAATGCCAAGAGTGTATATTTCAAAGTTATTGCAAGTCTGCTTTTACAAAATTTATGCCTCTGAAAAAAAAGAAAGTTTTATCTAAAAAAATTAATTTTTATTTAATTAAAGCTAAAAATAAAATTTGTTTTATCAAAAATCCTAAATTCCAATTTTATAAGAATTTTATGCACTTGCCCTCTAGTTTAGATATTAAGTTATTAAATAAATATAAAAGAGATCAAAAGATATTGAAGTTTAGCTTTCAATATTCAATTACTAATTACAGATTTAAAATAAATGTGTTCGAAATTTTATCTAAAGAATTTGATGATATTCCTGATATTGAATGGATTAAAAAAACTGAAATTAGTAAAATTCCTATTCCTACTTTATTTAAAAAAATCTTAAATTAATTTCTGATTTTTTTTCTAATTTCATTAATTGAAATTAGTTCTTTCTTAGAGTCTTCGTAATGCCAATAGTCCCATCCATTAAAAGATGAAGTATTATTTATTTTAGCAGCTATTTTGTGAATAGAACCCCTGTCACTTCCAAAAGTTAAACTTCCATCTGGTAGAATTTTGGCTTTGCAACTTTTATTTTTATTATAAAGACTAGATCCAGGTTCTAAGTAACCAGAATTTATTAATGTACCAAAAGGAATTTTCTTTTGAGGTTTGTCTTTGTCACTAATTTCAACCAACTCCTCAGTTAGAGGCTCTATTGATTTCAATCTTTGATTAGCTAGTTTTTGATAATTTTTATCTTGCTCAAACCCTATAAAATCTCTACCTAGAAATTTTGCAGCCGCACAAAAACTCGCCGTACCTGCGAAAGGTTCAAGTAACAAATCCCCTTTCACAGAAGACTGTAAAATAACTTTTTTCATTAAAGCAAGGGGCTTTTGGGTTGGGTGAGCAGTTTGATTTTCTTGATTTTTTATTCTCTCTTTGCCTGAACAAATTGGAAAATTCCAAACACTTCTTTCTTGTTTATCTTCATTGCTTGTTTTTAGGGTATGATAATTAAATTGATATTTAGCCTTAGGGTTTTTAGAGCACCATATAAGTGTCTCATGTGCATTTGTTAAGCGAGTAGCTCTAAAATTGGGAAGAGGGTTTGATTTTTCCCAGATTACATCATTTAAAATCCAAAAATTTAAATCTTGTAGAATTTTTCCAATTCTAAAAATATTATGATACGAGCCTATTACCCATAAACTCCCATCATCTTTTAATACTCTTTTGCATTCGCTCAAATATTCTTTTGAGAAATAGTCATAAGAATTAAAATTTTCAAATTTATCCCATTCTTGATCCACTCCTTTGACTACTGAATGATTTGGTCTTGTTAGCTCTTTATTCAGTTGAAGGTTATAAGGTGGGTCTAAGAAAATTAAATCTATCGATTTGTTTGGAATTTTTGGAAAATTCTTTAAACAATCTCCAAAATGAATTTTATTTACTGAAATCACAATTTGAATCTTATTTTTTTAATGGATTCAAGGATAGTAGTTGTGATTCACCCTGTTGATAACTAAGTAGATAACTTAGTAATAAGCTTACTTATCGGTTGATAAGTTTTTCTATGAAATTTACTAACACCTATGCTTGTAATAGCATCAAGGTGATTTTTAGTCCCGTAACCTGCATTTTTATCCCATCCATAGAAATTCTCTTTTAAATGTAATTTTTTTAAAATCTTATCTCGATAAACTTTGGCAATTATGGATGCGGCTGACACTTGTTTAATTTTTAAATCAGCTTTAACTAATGTTTCTGCTTTTAAGTGTATAAGTTCCTTCGGTAAAAATTTACCATCAATAATTATTTGATCAGATATTTTTGATATTCCTAAAGCAGCCTTCGCCATGGATTCCAAAATAGCCATATGAATATTTTTTTTCTCAATTTCCTTTTTTTTTGCTATCACTATTTTATAAGAAAATTTTAATGATTTATTGGATGTAAAAAAATCATAAATCACTTCTCTTTTTTTTTGGGAAATTTTTTTAGAGTCAATCACCTCAAAAGGCAAAGTTTGAAAAAACTGATCATCAGAACGGAAGGCACAAACAACCGCACTTCCAACTAAAGAACCTCTACCTACTTCGTCAATCCCAACGATATAATCACTCATCAAGTCTTGGGATCAATTCAATAAAATTACAAGGCTTGTGTCTGATATCGAGTTGATAAAATAGGATATCGTTCCAAGCATCTTTGACTGCTGAAACTGAGCCTGGTAGACAAAAAACATATTTTTTATTCACCAAAAATGCAGAAGCTAAAGATTGTATAGTTGAAGTACCAATTTTCTGATAGCTCAGTTGTCTGAATAGTTCTCCAAAACCAGGTATTTCGATTTCTGCAATACTTTTGATACTATGAACCGTATTGTCTCGTCCAGTTAAACCAGTTCCTCCCGTTGTGATTATTACATCAATATTTTTATTAAGTGATTTTTCACTAATAGTCTTGGTTATTCTATCAGGGTCATCGTTGATTATTTCATAATCTTCACAATTATGTTTTTTTTCTTTAATAGCTTTAATTAAATATGCGCCAGATTTATCGGTATCCTTCTTTCTTGTATCTGAGATAGTTATCACAGATATATTTATTTGCTTAAAAGGGATGCTTTCATTAATCATTTTTAATAATTATGGTATTTGACTCAATTAATTCATCTGCATAGTTAAATGAATTATGATTAATTAATTCATAAATCACAAGGTTTGTTAGAACGCGTTCAACAAAAATCCTTGTTTCACGAGATGGTATGGACTCAATTAAGAGAAAACTATCATTATTAAAATTAGTTTTTTTCATCCATTTAGATAAATTACCAGGACCAGCGTTATAAGAAATGAGTGCTTTTAAAAGATCGCCCTCTATGTAACCAATTTCTAAGAGGCTTTCGATATATTTTGTTCCTGTTTCAACATTAATTTTAGGGTCAAATAATATTCTCGGGTTTGACTTAAAATTATGTTCTTTATTCACCATTCTTGCAGTGGAGGGAAGTATTTGCATTAATCCATAAGCGCTTTTACCACTTTTTGCAAAAGCACTAAATTGAGACTCTTGTCTAATCATGCTCAAAGCGATTGTGGGGTCTATATTATTAAAGTTAAAATTTTCTATCCATTTTGGCGTCGGGTACAGGAATTGTATTGGGGCTTTATCCTCGAACAAGTATTTTGCCGTTTTGATCTGCATGGAGCTTAAGTCATTTTTAATAGCAAAACTCAAGATCACTCTCTTAAAACGATCATTAGATCTTCCTTGGAGTCGATTTAATTCTAATTCAGCTACTGGAAGTTCACCAATTTCTACTAAAGCCTGAATTCTTCTCCCAAAATCAGTGTTCAAAAAAGATCCAAGATCTTTTTTCATTTCGATATCATCAAATACATTGTCCTTAATTGGTTTATCTAAAATACGACAAGAAAGAATTGAATAAATATTAAAGCTTGGTTCACAAGCGGTATTTAATGCATCTAATGAAGCTTGAAAGGTAATATTATCATTAGCATCTTTAGTAGAAGACAAGAAAGACCAATAGGCCCCAGCATTACTTAGCCACTTACTGCTTGTAATTTTAGATAAAATCAAAAATTGTCTTGATGCAGTTTGAAAATCTCCTTTACGATAAAAAGCTAAACCTTTGATCCAGAGTCCTTCTGAATAAGGCTCATTAATAAAAGAGGAATCATTAAGAACATTAATTGCTTTATCATCCAAATTTGCCAAATAATACCCATTGGCTATTTTTGATAATAAAAATGATTTTTCTTTGTCATTAAAATATTTTTCATGATGGGAAAGGTATTCTAGAGCCCCAGTTGGCCAGCCTCTACCAACTCTAGATCTTACGGTATTGTAAATGCTTACTTTTTTGGAATAATTCTTGGAAGTAAATATTTTTCTTAAATTGCTAATTTTCTTTGGAGTTTCGCTGTCTTTTAAAAATATTTCATTTAATTCTGGATAAATATTTTTTTTTGGATTTTTAGCACCTGAAGGTTTTCGTTTAACTCCTAATTTATAAATTCTTTTTGCTTCATATTGATCATTATACTTATCAAGCCAATCCCTTAACTCTAAAAAGCTTGATCTGTGTTTAGTTGGATGAAGTAATTTTAAAGCTTGGACATGTCCCATTAATATTTGGTCTTCTAATTGAGCTATACTCTCATCACCTTTTTTAAAATCACCATTTCTATAATCATTAAAAATAGTTTGATAAAGTTGAACATCTTTAGATGAAAGAGCATATGACTGATGAATAAAAAAAGTTAAAAGCAGGGTTAAGATTATTTTCATTTTATCCACCAAGTTTGCTTTTAATTTCCTTAAGATCTTCCCAAGCATCTTTCTTTAGATCAGGATTATTCATTAGAAGTGTTGGTTCGTATAGTACTCTAGTTTTTTTTGGATTTGTATCATTAGGTGTGTTAAAATCAAACCACTTCCCCCTTAAAGACATAGAGGATAAATCGGTAGCAAGTAGCATTTTAATACAATAATTAGACATAATGATTAAATAACGAGGATTTATTAATTCTATAATTCTATAATTGAATAATTGAATCTCATTCAAAAAATTTTCATTATCATAATAATTCTCAAAACCTCTTGGAATATAAGAAGCTAGAGCAATATTATCTCTTGATAAATTAATAGACCCTAGCATCTTATCAAAAAGCTTACCAGGCTCACCATCTAAAATTTTTTTATCATCCTTATTACATTTTCCATAAAAAAACATAATTTTAGAATGACGATCTCCCTCTATAAAAGAAGTTTTAATACTATAATTTGCTGAAAGATTAGACTCAATGTCTTCAACCTTATTGTATGTATCTGGTTTTGATGGGCTAATATTTTTTTTTATGGTTGCTTTATCTTGTGATGTCGAAGTCACTTTCTGAATTGGATCAAAATATTCATTAAATTCTTCTAATTTCATCAATTCCAAAAGAATTTTTTTTTGATACTGTTTATGATCCATGATTAAATTTTTTAGATATTTTGCGAATTTTATATGCTTTTTCTTAATAAATGTACATTTGAATGCGTCACAAATCAGCACTGCTAATAATAATCAACTATTAGGCACACTTTATGCTGACTATAACAATGATTTTTTGTCATGGAAAAAGCTCCCACCATTTGAGGAATATGCTGATCCATCAAGTTTGAATATGAATCAAATTATCGTTGGTGAAAAATTTAACCAATATAACTTAAATGATAATTTTACTTTGTTGCTTATCAATAAGTTAGAAAAAATTAATAATGGAGATTGCTCACTTCTAAAAACTGATGATGCCTACTATATATTCGAAGAGACTTTGGCAAAAAGTATAAATTTTTGGATGAACTACTGTCAAAAGGACGATAGTCAAAATGAAAAAATTTCAATTGATCAAAGATTTAAAAATATATCCATTTTAAATGAATTATATTTAGGTTTTTTAAATGAAGATTTACAAGTCATTAGTGACAAATATGCAAGGATTGCAAATGATGACCAGCTTATAGGATTGTTCAACTCAAAAGAATTAAATTTACTAAATAAGATATTTACTTCATTTGAATTTGATTTTCCATTAGAAGAATTGACAGTAAATGATACTTCTTTAAATAATTTAACAATTAAGTTAGACCAAGATTTTCAAATTAATAATTTCAAAGATTTGATTTTCTTACAAGCATATCAGACGAGTATTTATTATTACTACTCAAGACAGTACAAACAATCTTTAGCCTTAATGGCTTTCTTGTCTAATAATGATCTTAAAAATAAATCTTACTATGAATATCAGTTAGTTTCTTTTTTAGCAGAGCTAAATCCTAATAATGAAAGTTTAAAAGCAATAGAAGATTTTAGTTTTACAAATACTAAATTTACTTTTTTTAAGAATTATCTATACCTTAAAACTGCTACCGAATTTGATTTAGAAATTAATCAATTAAAAAATTTCTTTAAACAAATTAACATGTCTGGCGATTGGCAAACTATTGAGCTTGCCTTGGTTGTTGCAATTGAAATGTACAGTCAAAATCTGAATAAGGAAGCTTTGGAGTTTATTGAAAACTGTTGCTATGACACAATAAATTCTTCAGAAGATCCTCTTCAACTTTTTAAATATGGCATACTGTTGGAAAGAAATGGAAAAATTAAATCCTCAGAAAAAATTATTCAAAAAAGCTTAGATATTTCAAATAACTCTTACCCCTATATTCTTAATTATTTGGCCTATCTTTGGGTCGACAATAATAGAAACCTAGAAAAGGCTGAAAAAATGTTAACTAAAGCTGTAGAAGACTCTAATTACCAAGATGGTGCTATTATTGATAGCCTCGGTTGGTTATATTTTAAAAAAGGTGATTTGAAGCTTGCTGAGAAATGGATTTCTGATGCATATCGATTGGAACCATCAGAGCCAGAAATTATTGATCATTTATCACAAATATATCTTAAGCTAGGTCGCTATAAAGAGGCAAAGTTCTTAGACAATAAAATTTTACTATTTCATCAAGATTATTTCAAAATAGATGAAATCAAAGAAAGAAATGAAAATCCATAAATTAATTTCTCCTGCAAAAATTAATTTAAATTTAAAAGTTATTAAATTTGATAAAAATTTACAAAAACATAAGCTTTCATCTCAGATAGCTATTATCAAATTACATGATGTAATAGAAATAAAACCATCAAATGATTTATCAGTAATTTATAGAGATACTAATAAAAAGAAAATATTTGTAAAAAATGACATAATAAAAAAAACAATCAATTACTTTGATAAAAAATATAAAAAAAAATCAAAATTTAATATTCTTGTAGATAAGAAAATACCAATAGGATATGGCATAGGTGGCGGATCATCAAATGCTGCTTCTATTTTAAAATATCTTTATAAATTCTATAAAATAAATCCCAAAAATTTTTTTGATGATGCTCCTGAACTAGGATCGGATGTACTATTATTTTTTAATCAAACTCCAAAAATTATTGATGGAATAAAAAGCTATAGGATACTTAATAAAAATACAGCTAGATGGAAAAAAATTTATTTAATTTTTCCAAGAACAAAAAATTTAACAGCTTCAATATTCTCGCATTTTCGAAAAAATTTTATAAGCGAAAAAACAACAAAAAATCCTTTTAGAAATGATCTATTGAAATCTTCTCTTGCGGTAAACCCCGAGTTTTTTGATATTTACTCACTAATGTTATCTGAAAAGAAAAAATTTTCCTTTTTTGGTATGAGTGGCAGTGGTTCTAGTATTTTCTTCAATTTTGATAAAATCAGCTCAGAAAGATCAGTTATTCAATTAATTAAGCAAAAATTTCCATTGGTTAGAATTGAAAAATCTTATTATTTCGGATAAGTTCATAAATTCTTGATGGGGCGTAGCCAAGCGGTAAGGCACCGGTTTTTGGTATCGGCATGCGTAGGTTCGAATCCTACCGCCCCAGCCACTTAAAAATAATGTTCCTATGAGTAATCAACTTCTTCTATCCCTAAAGGAAGTAATTATTAGTTATCATAAAAAAGAAATTTTCAAGGATTTAGACCTTATTATTCATCGAAAAGATTTTATAGCTTTGGTTGGTAAAAATGGCGCTGGTAAATCTACTTTAATGAATGTTCTTACTGAAAACCATGAAATAGATAATGGCGAAATTTGGAAAATAGATAATTTAAAAATTAGTTACTTTAATCAAAAATTTTTTTTTAAAGATGAAAGTCAATCTATAGAAAAAGAGATCTACTCAATACTTCTTGATAAAAATGAGGATTTTCAAATTGATATTTTTTGTAATTATCTTGGCTTAGATAAAAATTCTATTATTAAAAATTTATCAGGCGGGCAAAAAAGAAGAGTAGGTTTAATTAAAACTCTAATAAATAAATCTGACATTTTATTGCTTGATGAACCAACTAATCATTTAGACTTAGATACCATTATTTGGTTAGAAAATTATTTAAAACGATTAGATTGTGCTATTTTGTGTGTTAGCCACGATCGACAATTTTTAAAAAATTTCACAAATAAGATTTTTTGGATAGACAGATCAAAAATTAAAATTAATCATAAAGGATATGCCGACTTCGATAACTGGTCTAATGCATTATTGGCTCAAGAAGAAAGAGAATTGCAAAATAGAAAGCAATTTGTCAACATTGAGGTTAATTGGGCAAATAAAGGTGTTAAAGCTAGAGTAAAAAGAAATACAAGACGACTTGAGCAAGCAAGAGATCTTCAGCAAAATTTAGAGCAAGATATTAGTGCATTTAAAAAAGCTACTAAAAAAATTGAAGTTAAATTTGTAAAAGACGAAACAAAGAACTTTAGACATGTTGCTGAATTTCACAATTCCTCTTTCTATTATAATTCAGAACAAACTTTGCTTAAAAATTTTAATCTTAAAATTAATAAAAAAGATCGTATTGGTTTACTTGGCCCTAATGGATCAGGAAAATCTACATTTTTAAAAATTCTTTTAGGAGAAGTGGCCTTAAAGGAAGGATCTCTTAAAATTAGACAAGAGTTAGAATTTTCATATTTTGATCAATTAAGAAATGACCTAAAAGATACTAAGCCTATAAAAAAAATATTAGTACCTTCAGGAGGGGATTATCTCAAAGCTAATCAAAAAGAACGCCATGTTTGTAGTTATCTTAAAGATTTTCACTTTGATCCCTCTAAAGCAAATGATCCTGTAGGGAGTCTTTCAGGTGGAATGAAAAATAGATTATTACTTTCTAAAGTTCTGGCTAATCCAAAAAGTGGCTTAATTCTTGATGAACCAACTAATGACCTCGATGCTGATACGCTTGATTTGGTAGAATCCATACTCTCGGAATATAATGGTACCCTCATAGTCGTTTCACATAATAGAGATTTCTTAGATAAGCTCGTTAATAAGATTCTTTACTTCAAAGGCAACGGAGAAGTAATAGTATTTAATGGTGGATACCACGACTTTCTTGCGCACAAAGAAGAATTGATCGGCGTTTCAAAAGAGCTAGCGAATAATGATAAAGCTAGTGAGCCCTCAAAAAAATCAAATGACTCCAATAAAAAAAAACTCACATTTAAAATTAAATTTGAATTGGAAAATCTCCCTAAGGAAATAGATAAAATTAAAGAGGATTTAACTGAGTTAGAAAAAATATTATCTAACCCTGATTTATTTGATGAGGATCAAAACAAATTTATAGAAACTTCTGAGAAAATTGGCAATCTTCAACTGTTGTTAGAAAAAAAAGAGGATAGATGGCTTGAATTACTAGAAATGGAAAATCAATGAATTACAAAAAACAAGTCGACGATTTTATCAAATATTCAAAATTGAAAGATTTAGTAAAAATTTTAAAGTTATCCAATAACAAAATTTATTTTGTTGGCGGTGCTACTAGGTCAATATTGTCTGAAGAATACAATAATACTGATATTGATATAGTCGTACCTAATATAGAAGATGATGTAATTGAAGAATTTAACAGTCAATACAAAGTTAAATTCTTTCCCAGTTATCGAAGTTTAGCTATTTCGATCGGTAATTTTGAATACCAAATTAATTCTTTTCGTAAGGACATTAAGTCAACAGGAAGACACTCTAAAGTGGCCCCAGCTTTAACTTTAAAAGAAGACTCAGAAAGAAGAGATTTTACATTCAATAGTGTCTATATCAATTTTGAGGGAAATGTATTTGATTTTTATTCTGGGGTAGATGATTTTAAAGAAAAACACTTACGTTTTATCTTTAATCCTATTGATCAAATCCAGCAAGATTATTTAAGGGCAATAAGGTATATTCGATTTTTATCTCTTTTCAAAAAGACTAAAACTAGGAGTGAAGATATAGATGCTATTCTTTTATTATCAAAAAATATTTTTGATTTTGTAAAAGAAAAAAAAATATCTCAAGAACTTGGTAAAATCAAAGACATGCCTTATCCAATAAATTCAATTAGCTTCTTAGAAAAGCATCAAGAATTAAGAGATTTTCTTCAATTAATTTAAATAGAATTAATTATTGTTGAAGTAACAATAGCAACAGATGTTGCTAGATTTAGAGATCTTGTTTTTGAGCTCATGGGAATAGTTATTTTTTCACTTATTTGATTATGCACGAAATCAGGAACTCCAGCTGTTTCTTTACCAAATAAAATTATATCTTTTTCCTTAAATCGATAGTCATAAAGACTATTTTGAGTTTTAGTGGTTGCTAGGATTAAACGATAATTTGAAGATGAACAAAAATTCTTAAAATCTTCCCATGAGTCATGGAGCTGAAGAGTACAATGATCAATATAATCCATAACCGCCCCCTTGAATCTTTTATCAGTCATTGAAAAAGAGAGTGGTTTTATAATATGGAGAGGAAATTCTAAACAAGCAGCAGTTCTGATAATCACGCCTAAATTTTGAGGCATATCGGGTTGATATAGACAAACTGAGAATTTATGCGTCATGATGACTACTACTTATGCTACATCTTACCAATAAAATCTAGGAACATTTATTATAAATATGTCAGATCATAAAACACCTAGAAGAGATTTTATTAAACTAGCTACCATGACTCTTGGAGGGGTAGGGGCCGCAAGTTTGGCTATTCCTTTCATCACTAGTATGAATCCTGGTAAAGATACTCTTGCTCTTGCTTCAACTGAAATTGATCTATCTCCACTAAAAGAGGGTCAAAGCTTGACAGTTATTTGGAGAGGTAAACCAGTTTTTATTAAACACAGAACTCCACAGGAAATTACTGAAGCAAAGAACACTGATTTGAATGACTTAATCGATATTGAAGATGATGCCGATCGTGTACAAAACGATAAGTGGCTAGTTGTTTTAGGTGTATGTACTCATTTAGGATGTGTCCCTCTAGGTCAAAAAACTTCAGACGTTAAAGGCGAATATGGTGGATGGTTTTGTCCTTGTCATGGTTCTCACTATGATACTTCAGGAAGAATAAGAAAAGGTCCTGCACCTAAAAATCTTCCAGTGCCTCCTTATGTATTCCTTAATGAAAGTAGAATAAAGATTGGATAAAAAATTATGAGTTCAAACGATCCTCAAGGATATAAAAAAACACTTAATTCACCTTACACAGGTTTTAAAGGATGGATTGACTCAAGATTACCTTTAGTCAGAATGATGGAGGCAGAATATTTAAAGTTTCCAGTTCCTAAATCATTAAATTACTTCTGGTCTTTTGGTGGGATAGCAATGTTCTGTCTAATCGGATTAATCCTAACAGGAATATTTTTAGGCTTTCATTACAAGCCGTCAGCTGATGAGGCTTTTGACTCCGTTGAGAGAATCATGAGAGACGTTAACTTCGGTTGGTTAATCAGATATTTGCATGCCAATTTAGTTTCCTTCTTTTTTATCGCTACGTTTATTCATATATTTAGAGCGCTTTACTTTGGTTCGTATAAGGCACCTAGAGAATTAGTTTTTCTATTTGGTCTTACGATGTTTGTTTTAATGATGGGCACTGCATTCTTAGGTTACACACTTCCTTGGGGACAAATGTCATACTGGGGAGCTACCGTTATTACTAATTTATTCTCGGCAATTCCTTTTGTGGGAGATGCTATTTTGAAATTATTGTTAGGTGATTTTAATGTTGGAGACTCAACTATTAATAGATTTTATGTATTACATTGGTTGCTTGCTTTCGCGATAGTTGGTTTAGTAGTTTTTCATGTAATTACTTTACATATGACAGGTTCTAACAATCCTACAGGGTCAGAACCTCAAAGTTGGGATGAGACAGTAAGTTTTCACCCATATGTCACCATCAAAGATTTAAATGCAACAATCTTCTTTTTTATCATTCTCGCATTTGTATTATTTTATTATCCAAATATTTTAGGACACTCTGATAATTACATTAGAGCTAATCCTATGGTAACGCCTGCCCATATTGTTCCTGAATGGTATTTTTTACCTTTCTACGCAATTCTAAGAGCTATCCCTGACAAATTAGGTGGTGTTTTAGCTATGTTTGGTTCAATTGCTGCATTAGGACTATTACCTTGGCTTGATACATCAAAAGTCAGATCTTGTTTATTTAGACCAGTTTGGAGAATATGCGTTTTATTATTCGCTATAAACTTCTTGGTACTAATGTATATGGGAGGCAAGCCTGCTGAGGGTATATACGTTTTGATTTCTAGAATTGGAACGGCATATTGGTTTTTATTTATTTTTGTTTTGGCTCCTTTGGTTGGTTTTCTAGAAACACCCAGACAGCCTTTAAGCATTACAAACTACCTTCAGAGTAAAAAAGCTTAGCAATGAGAAGCCTATTTATTTTAGTTCTCTCTTTGCTTAGTTTGAACACATTCGCAGCAGGATCAAAAATAGACATCCCAAAATATGATTGGTCATGGAAGGGCTTCTTTGGAACTTATGATAGAGCATCTGCCCAGAGAGGTTTAAAAGTTTATAGAGAAGTGTGCGCTGGTTGCCATTCAATGGATTTGATCGCTTACCGAAATCTTGAAGATTTAGGCTTTAGCGAAGCCCATATAAAAGCCATAGCTGCAGAGTATTTAATTCCTGATGGTCCAAATGATGAGGGAGAGATGTTTGAAAGAGAAGCCATCCCTTCTGATAGATTTGCTAACCCTTATCCAAATGTTCAAGCTGCAAGAGCCGCAAATAATGGTGCGTATCCCCCGATTTATCTTTAATTGTCAAAGCTAGACCTAAGGGCGCTGATTATTTAAAGGCATTATTGCTCGGGTATGTTGAGGCGCCAGCAGGTAAAGAGGTTCCTGAGGGTCAATATTACAATAAATTTATGTCTGGAAACTTGATTGCTATGCCTTCACCCCTTTCAGAAGGAATAGTAGATTACGATGATGGAACAGAAGCTAGTATGGATCAGATGGCTACTGATGTGACTACTTTTCTAGCTTGGGCTGCAGAACCCAGCTTAGAGGATAGAAAAAGAATAGGCTTGAAGGTTATTTTATTTTTAATTGTTCTTTTAGTATTAGCATACATATCAAAGCAACAAATCTGGCGCGATATCAAATAAATTTATTTAAACGTTAAAAAGAAAATGCATGACATCTCCGTCTTGCACAACATATTCTTTTCCTTCAAGACGCAGCTTACCTTTTTCTTTTGATCCTGCCTCTCCCTTAAATTCAATATAATCATCATAAGAAATAGTTTCCGCTCTAATGAAACCTTTTTCCATATCGCTATGAATAGTTCCAGCAGCAGTCGGTGCCAAACTTCCTTTAACAATTGTCCAAGCTCTTAATTCTTTCTCACCAGCTGTAAAAAAATTGATGTAATTTAAAATTTCATATCCTTTTCTAATTACCCTTTTAAGGCCAGTTTCAACAAGGCCAAGGCTTTCTAAAAATTCTTTCTTTTCATTTTCATCAGAAATTTGTGAAATTTCTGATTCTATTTTTGCACTTACTAATAAAACTTCTGAATTATTTTTTTCAGCATACTCATCAATTTTTTTTGTGAATT
>JBJKYU010000056.1:0-27650 GCA_045560885.1 Alphaproteobacteria bacterium | reverse complement strand
CTTTAGCTGGAACATCAGTGGGATTAAAAGAATTAAACCCTAATATAAAAGTTGCTTGCACAGATCCTCAGGGTGCTACTATGTATCGTTATTTTAAAGACTCAGTTTTAGAAGTGACTGGTGATCCCTCTGAGACAGAAGGCATAGGTCAGGCAAGAGTTACCAAAAATGTTGAAGCGTGTCTGATTGATATGGCTTACCATATTTCTGATAAAGAAGCATTTGAGCTTTTATATAAACTAATTAAAACCGAAGGTTTGTTTTTAGGAACAAGCTGTGGAGTTAATATTGCTGGGGCCATGCAAATGGCAAAAGAAATAGGCCCTGGAAAAAATATTGTCACGATCTTGTGTGATGATGCTTATAAATATTTTAGTAAGATGTTTAATAAAGATTTTTTAAAATCGAAAAATCTTCCTATTCCTGATTGGCTTTAATTTTATTAAAAAAGTATATTCTTTTTAAAGTATTATCTTTTAACCAATAGTGGTGATACAGAGCGCCGACGACATGTAGAGCTAGCATAACTAAAATTACATTTCCTAATAAATCATGTACAGAATGAACAATTCTTTTCATATCTCTATTTCTATCTAAAATCTCTGGTAGATGAGTTCCAAAAAAACTTACAACATCACCTTGTAGATTGGTCAGTAGATACCCTGTGAGAGGCATCACAAAAAAAATGATGTAAAATAAAATATGAATGAAAGTTGCGAGCTTTATCAAAACTTTTTTGGAAGAAAGAGGTTCGGGGCGTATATTTAACCATCTCCAACAAACTCTAAAAATTGCTAATAAGAAAATTAAAATCCCTAGACTATTATGAAGCATTAAAACAGTGTCATAATTTTGAAAATTATCCGCAAGATTTAATCCTAATAAAAATGTTGCAAGAAGAATTATGGCCATAAGCCAATGGAATAAAATGCTTATAAATCCATATGATTGAGTTGTATTTAATATTCCCATTGATTATCTAATTAATACAATAAATTTCTTAATAAATGATTAAAATTTTATGATAAGAAAATCTTATTGGAATATTAATATTTAATAAGCAATACTTATCATAAAGTTCAAAGAGACTTTATGCTTAAAATTAAAATACTATTTCTAATATTTATGCTCTTCATCAGCAATTCATTTTCTAGAGATTACATTGTTGTTCAATCTACAACGAGCACAGCAAATACTGGTTTATTAGATGTGTTAAGTGAAGAGTTTTTAAAAGATACAGGTATTGAAATACGAGCAGTAGCTGTCGGGACTGGTACGGCAATTTCGAATTCAAAAAAAGGAGATGGCGATATTTTAATGGTCCATTCTAAAATTGATGAATTAAAATTTGTTCAAGATGGTTTTGGTGTTGAGCGATTTGACTTAATGTATAATGATTTTGTGATAGTGGGCCCAAATCATGATCCTGCGAAAATTAAAGATAAACAAAATATATCTGAGGTCATGAAAATTTTATCGAGCCCAAATTATAAATTTATCTCACGAGATGATTTTTCTGGAACACATAAAAAAGAATTATCTCTTTGGCAAGAGTCTGAAATAAGTATTCCTACTGATAATTCATATATTAAATCGGGAAGTGGAATGGCTAGTACAATCAATATTGCTCATGAAATGCAATCTTATACCTTAACTGATCGTGGTACATGGATTGCATTTCAAAATAAAAATAATTTAGATATATTATTCGAAAAAGATAAATCTCTTTTTAACCCCTATGGTATTATTGCAGTCAGTCCAAAAAAATTTCCACATGTAGAATTTGAAAAATCCATTAGATTTATTGAATGGGTCTTAAAGGGAAGGGGTAATAATATTATTTCCAATTATACCATAGAGGGTCAAAAATTATTTTTTACATATAACTAAAATATTAAGTAGATAAAATGTTATTTAACAATGTTTGATACAACAAAAGTTTTGGAGGCCGTAGGAATATCATTGCATGTGAGCTTTGTGTCATCTTTATTTGCTTTCTTTCTATCAATCTTTTGTGGATATCTAATTGCAACTAGGAAATTTTTTCTTAAGAAGTATATAGTCAGTTTTTTAGGGTCTCTTACTTCAATCCCTCCTGTTTGCGCAGGTTTAATTGTTTATTTAATTATTAGTCGCTCAGGACCTTTAGGTTGGATGGAGCTCTTATACACCCCATCAGCAATGATTATTGCCCAATTTATTATTATCTTTCCTATTATGATTACTCTAATAATTAACTACATCGAACGTGAGTACCCACAATTAAAAGATGAATTAATATCCTACGGGGCTTCTCAAAAAGATATTTTATTTCTACTTATTACAAACCAAAAAGAAATATATTTAACGACATTGCTCATTGGCTTTGGAAGAGCAATAAGCGAATACGGAGCAGCTGCTATTGTTGGAGGGTCTATAGATCATGTTACTCGTAATATGACAGCTATGATCGCATTAGAAACGGCTAAAGGAAATATTTTAATCGGTGTCACCTTAGGCGCCATCTTGATTTCTATTTCCCTATTTATTTCTTTTGCAATTAATTATTTTAAAAACAATGATTAGCTTAAAAAATATACAATATCAAATTTCAAAAAAAAACATTCTCCAAAATATTAATTTGAATATCCAAGAAGGTAAGACGACAGTTATAATGGGTAAAAATGGGTCTGGAAAATCTACTTTATTAAAATTATTAAATCAAATTATCAAACCATCCTCCGGATTGTTTGAGTCAATCCTAAAAAAACCTGTGCCAATGCTTTTTCAAAAACCGTTGATCTTACAAAATTCTGTAGATTACAATTATCAAATCCTTCAAAAAATAAAAAAACATCGAATTAATAATTTCTGGTTTAAAAAATTTGACTTATCCAATCTTTCTAATCAAAAAATGAATTCTTTGTCAGAGGGTGAAAAACAAAAAATATTTATTTCCAGAATTATGAGCTTTGATCAATCTCAACTTTTTCTGGATGAACCAAATCAAAACCTTGATTTACAAAGTGAAAAATTATTGATTGATCTTTTGATAAATGAAAAAAATAAAAAAACGGTTGTAATAACTTTACATGATTTTGAGATTGCAAAAAAAATCGGAGACTATTTTATATATCTAGAAAATGGCAAAATTTTACTACAAGATAGTTATGAAAACTTTTTTAAAAAATTTAACTTTTAATTTATTCAAATCTATTTCAAAATAGAGTCGTTTAAGAATTAAATGAATAAATTTTTACTTCTCTTAATTTTGATCATGAGCCCTTTGCTTGCAAGCGATGTTATTATCCAAAGACAAGACTCTATGCAGGATTTCAATAAACTGATGAGATCTGCAAACCAAGCCATTAAAAGTGGGGAGATTGAAGGTTTATCCCAGATTTATGATGATATTGAGGCTATTATGCAAGTTTATCCAACCCTATTCCCCGATGATAGCTTTGATGGTAGGACAAAAGCTAGTAAGAATATTATCGATGATAGATCCACGTTTAATCAGATATCCAGCGAGACTGCTGAATGGGCAGCTTTGGCAAAAATCGCAGCTGACAATAATGATTTTGAGGCTCTTCAGCAACATCACCAAAATTTATATAGCAGTTGTAAAAGTTGCCACTCAAGATTTAGAAATTAATTAGTATATATCTGGCCCTGTTGGAATAATCCCGTTTGGATTGATTGTTGGATGACTCCCATAATAGTGAGTTTTGATGTGGTCAATATTGATTGTAGGTTTAATTTTTAAATTTGATTTGATTGTTTGTAAATATCGATTGATATTGGGATAATCAATTATTCTTTTTTTATTACATTTAAAATGCCCAACATAAACCGGATCAAACCTTAATAATGTTGGAAATAAACGAAGATCACATTCTAAAATTTCATCTCCAAGTAAATAAGAATTTTGTTTAAGCATTTCTTCAATTTGATCAAGCGCTGTAAATAATTTATTTAATTCCTCTTCGTAAACAGATTGTTTTGTTGCAAAGCCAACTTTGTATACTCCGTTATTAATGTTGTGATAAGTAAAATCATTAATTTCATCAATTTTTTTTTTAAATTTTTCTGGATAAAAATCTAAATTATTATCTGTAAGCTTATTAAAAGAACAATTGAACATTCTAATGATTTCAGATGACTCGTTACTGACAATGGTTTGATTTTTTTTGTCCCATAGAACGGGCACTGTCACACGACCTGAATAGGTTGGATTAGCTTTAAGATATATTTGATATAGGTACTGTTGTGAAAATAAATGATCAGAAGTTGTACCAGGAAAAGTTTCTTCAAAGGTCCAACCATTTTCTAACATGTATGGGTTAACTACACTGTAAGAAATATGATCGTCTAAATCCTTCAAACTTCGATAAATAAGGGTGCGGTGAGCCCAAGGGCAGGCTAAAGAAACATAAAGGTGATACCGACCACTGTCCGGTGTAAATTCACTATCGAAACCAATAAAATTTCTAAACTGGGCTTCAGTTCTGATGAACTTTCCACCAGATTTTTTGGTGTCGTACCATTGATCCTGCCAAACACCATTTACAAGTAATCCCATGTGTTACAATTACGCTATGAAGGAGAAACAGATTGGTAATTATTAATCTTTGACTATATAAATTGTATCATGATATTCAGACAGCTATTTGATCATACTTCCTCTACTTACACATATGTTATAGCAAGTAGAAAGGGCGGCGAGGCCTTAGTTATTGACCCCGTATTAGAAAATGTTGAACGCTATATTAAGCTAATGGAAGAGCTCGATTTAAAGTTAGTCAAAGTGATTGATACACACATTCATGCTGATCATATTTCTGGTATGGCAGAATTAAGAGATAGAACAAACTGTATCACTATCATGGGAGACGCTACGCCGAGTGATGTTGTTTCAATGCAAGTTAAAGATAATGATGAGGTTTCTATTGAAGGTATAAAATTAAAAGCTCTTCACACCCCTGGTCACACAAATGATTCATTTAGTTATTTAATGAATGATAGAATTTTTTCTGGGGACACCTTGTTAATACGCGGCACTGGAAGAACAGACTTTCAAAATGGCGATCCTTACGATGCGTATAACTCTATTTTTGAAAGAATACTTAAATTACCCGAGGAAACACTTTTATATCCTGCACATGATTATAAAGGAGATACTGTAAGTACAATTGGTGAAGAAAAAAAATTCAATCCACGACTACAAGTAAGTTCAGCAGAGGAATATGCAAATATTATGAATAATTTAAATCTTCCTGATCCTAAAATGATGGATATTGCTGTTCCTGGTAATTTAAATCTTGGGATTGATTTAAAAAGACAAAAAAATACTAACGGCCTAACTGTTGAAGAGTTTCAGAATGTTACAACAAATGATGATCATGTCATGTTAGATTTAAGAGAAGATAGTGAAATCTATCATGATGGCAAAATTAAAAACTCTATTCATGTCCCATTTGATCAAGTGTCTGATTATTTGATTAAAGAAAAAGAAAATCTTCAAGGTAAAAAAATCTTAATGTATTGTGCCGTTGGGCACCGATCCACGCTTGCTGTCCAAGTGTCTAAATCTTATGATTATAAAAATTGTTACCATTTGATGGGTGGTGTTAAAAACTGGGTTGCCCAAGGCAATCCTATTGAAAAGAAAGACCATCATTAATGGGTTTTAAATCATTAAGTGTTGAAGAGGCTGTCAAATCAATTGAAAATGGAGCTTTGATTGTTGATGTCAGAGAACAGAGTGAATATGAAGAAGCCCATTTAAATAATGGGATTTTGGTTCCATTATCGACGATTAGTGCTGAAAAAATTACAGAAATCAATCCTGATAATAAAACGATTTTAATACATTGTCGTTCAGGAAAAAGATCAAAGGTGGCAGCTAATATTCTTTTAAGTCAAAATTATACTGGTGAAATTTTAGAATTAGACGAAGGCATTAATGCTTGGATGGAGTCTAATCAACCTGTCATATCTAGCATATAAGTGTTTATCTTAGGTCTTTTGGGAGCCTTTATTATGGGCTCAGTTTTATCTTTATTAGGCGCGGGCGGGTCAATCCTCACTATGCCTATTTTGGTCTATTTATTTTCTATACCCGCTGTAGAAGCCACAAGCTATTCATTATTGTTAGTTGGTTTAACAGCTTTAATGGGATCAATCGGATATTTTCGTCAGGGAACGATCGATATTAAAACAGCAGCTCTCTTTGGCATTCCTTCTATTCTTGGAGTGCTTTTAGCAAGACACTATTTACTTCCATCAATTCCCAATGAATTTGAGGTCGGCATACTAATTACAAAAGATTTCTTAATTATGTTTATATTTTCTGTTCTGATGATTATAGCGGCAATGATGATGATCAAAAAAAATAACAATAAGAAAAATACCAGCCAAAGTACTCCAAAGAATAAATCTATATTAGTGCTACTCGAAGGACTAATTGTGGGAGGTGTTACTGGCTTTGTGGGAGCCGGTGGAGGTTTTTTAATTATTCCTGCACTTGTTTTGCTAGCAGGTTTAGAAATGAAAATAGCTGTTGGAACTTCATTAATTATTATTGCACTTAAATCGATTATTGGTTTTGGAGGAGATTTAATAAGTGGCTTTCAGACAAATTGGTTATTTGTATTCTACGTTATGGTAGCCACTCTTATAGGTGTGATAGTCGGAAACTCTTTATCTAAAAAATTTACAGGAGATCAGCTTAAAAAGTATTTTGGAATAATGGTATTAGTTATTGGTTTTTATATTGTCGCTGAACAAATTATTAACCTTTAACTAAAATAATTAGTTGAGATCATATAGTAGACCATATAGCCAGCTAGTCCCACTACCAACACTATTAGAGGAATAGTTGACAGGGTAAAGGCCTCACGAAACTTCTTATTAAAAATAAGTAAGCTCGCAACTAATAGAATTAGTAAAATTACGATTAACCTGATCATGAATTACATTATCTTTATTTTAAAAATTTTTACTATTCTATAACTGCTATTTTCTCTATAAATAAGGATATATGACTACTAAAATTGCAGTTGCTGGAGCTAAAGGCAGAATGGGAAAAAATCTGATACGATCAGGTCTAGCAAACCCCCATACGGATGTCGTCGGTATATTTGATATATCTGAAATAGGTCAAGATTTTTTAGATGAAATGGGCTTGCCCCAGGAGATAGCTAACACAAGAGAGACTTCATTTGAAATTGCTGATGTCATTATTGATTTTACATCTCCTAAAGCATTATTTGCTTTTACTGAAAGTGCTGTAGCAAACAAAACGGGTCTTGTTGTCGGGACAACGGGCTTGGAAGAGCAGCATTTCAATCTTTTAAAACAAACTGGAAATTCAACCAAGGTTTTTTATGCACCCAACATGAGCTTTGGAGTGAATTCTTTTTTTAGTATTGCCAGAAAGGCAGCATCTTATTTAAAAGATTTTGATATTGAAATCATAGAAACACACCACCGCTTTAAAAAAGACTCACCAAGCGGTACGGCAATTAAATTAGGTGAGGAAATAGCAGAAGAGTTAAATTTTTCTAGAGATCAATTCAACTTTAATCGCCACCAAGATCAACAAGAAAGAAAAAAAGATGAAATTGGTTTTTCTTCTATTCGTGGGGGGAATATTCCAGGGGAGCATACAGTTATTTTTCATGGAGAAAACGAAAGTATCGAATTAACTCATAGAGCTTTTAACAGAGAGATATTTGCTGATGGTGCCATTCATGCCGCAACATGGTTATCAAAGCAAAATAACGGTTACTATACTTACAAAGATATGCTCTAAGACAAACGAGACTTATAGCGTTCAATAATTTTTTTTAATTTCAATCGACGTTGGGGACTTAAAAATTTTGCGAATGTACTTTTTTTACCAGCGTAATGTACTGTTAAATCATCTTTATTGTTTTTGAGGCTACTCCAATACAAATTATAACTTTGATCATCTTCGATTTCCTGATCATTTAATTTTTGGATTTTTAATTCTTCTTGATTAAGAATAATCCTCTCTTTTTTCTTTGCAAAATTGAAGTAAAGATAAGTACATAAAACAAGAATAAAAAATTCAACGATACCAAATATTAAAATGGGCCATGCCCCAACAATGACAAATCTGACTCCCATAAAAAGAATTAGTCCACCCGTAATGATTAAAAAAAGTATTATCTGTTTGTGATTTAAACTTTTGTTTGGTTTAATATCTAATTGTTTTTTCATTGTGAATACATCAACAATAAATCAAATTTTTTCCAAATTATCAAAAGCTATTCCAGCTCCTCAATCTGATCTTCAGTACGTCAATCATTATACTTTGTTATTAGCGGTGGTACTGTCTGCACAGTCTACCGATGCCCAAGTTAATAAAGCAACCAAAGATCTTTTTGCAAAATACGATACTCCAGAAAAAATTCTAAAATTGGGACTTCAGGGAATAATCCCATATGTCAAAAGCATAGGATTATTTAATTCTAAAGCAAAAAATGTCATAGCTCTCTCCCAAATATTATTGGAGAAACATGATAGTAAAGTACCAGAAGACTTCGATTTGTTGTGCGAATTACCTGGTGTAGGGAGAAAAACAGCTAATGTCGTAATGAGCGTTGCTTTTGGGCATACTACTATTGCTGTTGATACTCATGTTTATCGTCTTTCGAGAAGACTCAATCTTAGTCTAGGTGAGACACCTGATGCTGTTGAAAAAGATTTAATGGATATTGTCCCTGATCAGTACAAAAAGACCGCCCACCATCTTCTCATTCTTCATGGTCGATATACTTGCAAGGCACGAAATCCTGAATGTGAAAAATGTGTGATATCAAAAGAATGCATACATTTTTTGAACGTTAATTATGGAAAAATTAAAAATTTTCTGTAAAACATTGAAGAACTATCCATCAATGAGAGCTATAAAAAAAATTTTAATCGCTAATAGAAGTGAAATTGCTATTCGTATTTCAAGAGCGGCCACTGAGTTAGGTTATAAAACTGTTTCTATTTATTCTTATGAAGATCGTTTTGCATTGCACCGTTTTAAAACAGATGAAAGTTATTTAGTTGGATCAGGCTTAGGACCTATTCAAGCCTACCTTGATTATAAGGGAATTGTTCAGATCGCTTTAAACTCTGGATGTGATGCTATTCACCCAGGTTATGGTTTTCTTTCAGAAAACCCAGAGTTCGCGGATGAATGTGCGAAACACAATATTCTTTTTGTAGGGCCGTCTTCAAAGATTATGCGCTCCTTAGGAAATAAAGTAGAAGCCAAAAAGACTGCTGACAAAGCAAAAGTTCCTACAATTCCTTCCACTGGACCTCTTCCGCGCGATATTAAAAAATGTAAAGCTCTTGCCAAAAAAATTGGTTACCCAATTATGTTGAAAGCATCTTGGGGCGGTGGTGGCAGAGGAATGAGAGTCATTCGCAAAGAGAATGAATTAGAAAATCAAATTAACACAGCACGTCGTGAAGCCAAAAGCGCCTTTGGTAAGGACGATGTTTTTTTTGAGAAATTAATCGAAAAAGCATTTCATGTTGAAGTCCAAATTATTGGCGATACGCATGGAAATATTGTTCATTTATTTGAAAGAGATTGTTCATTACAGAGAAGACATCAAAAAGTGGTGGAGCGTGCTCCAGCTGCTTACCTAAGTGATAAAGAACGAGAAGCAATTTGCCAAGCCGGTGTTCGCATAGGCAAACAAGTTGATTACTCACTGCGCTGGCACTGTTGAATTTTTAATGGATGCTAAATCCCGAGAATTTTTTTTCATCGAGGTAAACCCCCGTGTTCAAGTTGAGCATACCAGTGACCGAAGAAATCACAGGCATTGATATTGTCAAAGCCCAATTTCTTTTAGCTTCAGGCGCCAAGATTGGAGATGGAATTTGCGGTGTTCCTGGACAACAAGATTATTAAAATGAAAGGGCACGCAATCCAATCGCGTGTTACAACACAGAAGATGCAGCAAATGATTTTGCGCCAGACTATGGAAAAATAACGGTTTATCGTTCAGCTAGTGGCCACGGCATTCGATTGGACGCAGGAACTGCCGCGACAGGCACTGTTATTACCCCTTATTATGACTCTCTTTTGGTAAAAGTTTCTGCAAAAGGTCAGTCACCCGTTGAAGCGAAAAAAAAGAATGGATAGAGCGCTTAGTGAATTTAGAGTTCGAGGCGTAAAGACAAATATTCCCCTTTTTATTAAAATTAATTAATCACCCAGGCTTTGATAAATTTGATTATCACACAAAGTTCATTGATAGTGAAAAAAAGTTTATTTGAGTTCTCAGGCAGAAAAGATAGGGCTTCTAAGACATTAAATTTTTTTAGCTGAAGTAATTGTTAATGGCAATACTGAGGTTGCTAATCGCCCTAAATCACGTGAAACAACACCTGCAAAGCTATCTGACTTTGGTATAGCAAAATCAAAAAAAGCGCAACAAGCTGTTGGCAAGACTTTTAAACAGATTCTAGATGAGAAGGGCCCAAAAGAAGTTGCCCAAGCAGTTTTAAAAGAAAAAAAAATTACTTATTACTGACACTACTTTTAGAGATGCACATCAGTCTTTAATAGCAACTCGCATGAGAACTCAAGACATGTTAGGCATCACTGATTTATATGAAGAGAGATTAAAAAGTTTATTCTCCATTGAGTGTTGGGGTGGGGCCACCTTCGATGTTGCTCTGCGTTTCTTAAAGGAAGATCCATGGGATCGACTTGAAAAGTTAAGAGAGCAGATGCCATCAGCATTATTACAAATGTTATTCCGTGGGTCTAATGCCCTAGGCTATACCAACTATCCTGATAATGTCCTAAGAAGATTTATTCAGTTATCAGCAAAGTCCGGTATCGATGTTTTCAGAATTTTTGATGCCCTTAACTGGATTGAGAATATGCAGGTCTCAATTGATGAAGTGTTAAAGTCAGGCAAAATTTGTGAAGCCTCAATTTGTTATTCAGGCGATCTTTCATCTCCGTCTGAGAAAAAATACACCCTAGATTACTACTTAAAAATGGCAGAAAAGCTGGAAAAAATGGGCGTTCATTTTCTTGCCATTAAAGATATGGCAGGTTTGTGTAAACCAAAGGCGGCTAAAATTCTTTTCAAAGAACTGAAAAAAAATATCAAAATACCAATTCACTTTCATACTCATGATACGAGTGGTAACGGCGTGGCGACCTTATTAAATGCATCTGACGCTGGTGTAGATATTGTGGATGTCGCTATCGACTCTTGGTCAGGATTTACTTCGCAGCCTAGTTTTGGTGCAATGGTTGAGTCTTTAGATGGTAATTCCCGCGATCCTAAAATTTCATCTGCAGTTGTTAGAACAGCGGCAAATTACTGGGAGGGTGTCAGAAAACAGTATCAGCCTTTTGAAAGTAAAGTTCGAACTAGTATGTCTGAAGTGTATCTACACCAAATGCCAGGAGGCCAGTACACAAATTTAAGAGAACAAGCTAGGTCTATGGGTATCAATGATGAAAGGTGGCCTGAACTGGCATCGATGTATGCCGAAGTAAATAAAATTTTTGGAGATGTAATTAAAGTCACTCCAATTTCAAAAGTTGTAGGAGATATGGCGATCTATATGCTCGCAAATAATATTCAAATCGAAGATGTTCTAGATCCAAAAAAAGATGTTGGTTTTCCAGCCTCTGTTATAGAGTTCTTTAGTGGTCGACTAGGCCAACCTTATAAAGGCTTCCCAAAAGCTCTGCAGAAAAAAATACTTAAGGGCAAAAAACCTATTAACTACCGATTTGGTTCTAAACTAAAATCGTTAAATATAAAAAATAGAACAAAAGATTTAGAGCAAAAATATTCTGAAATAATTTCTGAAAAAGATACCTTGTCTCAAATTTTCTTTCCTGAAGTTTTTGATGAGTATATGAAACATCGACAAAAGTTTGGTAACACTAGCGTGATTCCTACTTCAAACTATTTCTTTGGGATGAATACCGGAGAAGAAATATATGTATCAATTGAGCCAGGAAAAACTCTTATTATTAGATACTTCACCCTGAGTGAACCAAATGAAAAAGGTTTTAGAACTGTTTATTTTGAGCTTAACGGTCAGCCTCGCTCAGTCGATGTCAAAGATAACTCAATAGCCGTTGATGATTTAGCTAAAGAAATTGCCGACCCAAGTAATACAGAGCATGTAGCGGCACCTATTCCTGGGTTGCTCGTAGACGTTGCTGTTACTGAGGGCATTAAAGTTCAAAAAGGTGCAAAGTTATGCACAATTGAAGCTATGAAAATGGAAACCGTGATTTACGCAGATCAAACAGGTACTGTCGATAGGCTTTGTGTCAAAGCAGGCGAGAATATTGAAGCTCAACAATTATTATTTGTTATAAAATAAATTTCTTCATTCTATATATATGGTAATTTTAATTAGTGCTTAAAAAAATCATAACAGCAAAACACCGAGGTTTCTGTGCGGGAGTTGAACGAGCAGTTGAAATTGTTGAGAAAAGTTTAGTTAAATACGGCGCTCCTGTTTATGTACGCCATGAGATTGTCCACAATAAGTTTGTTGTCAATAATCTAAAAGAAAAGGGAGTTATTTTTGTGGAGTCTTTAGATGAAATTCCACAAGGAACAAAACAACCAGTGATTTTTTCTGCTCATGGTGTCGCCAAAAGAGTAATTGAAAAAGCAAAAAATTATAACATGCTTTTTTACGATGCTATTTGCCCACTCGTAAGTAAAATTCATAAAGAAATTATTCTATTGGAAACACAAGGTTATCAAATAGTTATGATTGGCCATGAAGGTCATCCAGAAGTTGAGGGAACGGCAGGACAACTCCAAGACATCAGTAATTTAACTTTAGTTCAAAAATTAAATGATGTTGAACAATTATATTTTCCCTCTGATCAAAAAATAGCTTACATCACTCAAACAACTCTCTCTGTGTTTGATACACAGGAAATAGTTGATGCTTTAGAAAAAAAGTTTCCTGAAATCTTAGCCCCCAAGAAATCAGATATTTGTTATGCAACTTCAAATCGTCAAACTTCTGTTCAGGAGATGGCCAAAAAAGTAAATGCTTTCTTTATTATAGGTGCTTTTAATAGTTCCAATTCAATTCGTCTTGTTGAGACAGCTAAAAAATTTGGATGTGAATATAGTGAATTAATTGAGAATATTGATGATTTTGATTTTCAAAAATTAAATCAGTTTCAATCAATAGGGCTAACCGCAAGTGCATCAGCTCCAGAAGATCAATTAAATTTATTTATTGACCGTGCAAAAGAGAATTTTAGCCCAGAAGTAGTTGATTATAAAGAAGATGAAAATATTGTCTTCAAAGTACCGAATTTCCTTAATTAAATTTTTTTCTATAAAAAAAATCAATTAAAGTCATATGGGGTAGGGTTAAAGCCGCTAGCCCAATAAAAATAGTTTTAATAAAGGATTCGGCAAAAGAAAAATTATCATTCAAATAAATTATTGCGATGCAGCCACCAATCCAGGTAATAATGGTAAAAATTGCAGTAGTGGTAAAGACAAACTTTCTATTTTCTAAATATTTATTTGTATTTTGTAAAATTGCATAAACATGTTTAGTTGTATGTACAAAACAAAAATACAATGCAAATCCAGTTAAAGGATCAATTTGAGAGACAATAAAAAGGATGGAAATCATCTCTAAAATTCCCCACCTTAACTTTTTTAAATTAATAGATAGATAGCAATATATCAAAAACAAAATTCCAAATAAGAAATAAACAATAAAAAGATATTGTTCAAATAATATAAAGTTCTCATTAGATAAAAATGTAAAAATTTGAAATGCTTCTTTAGTATGAAAAAAAATTATTCCAAAAATAATGTTGACTCCGTGGGAAAGGCTAATAATCCATTTGAATTTATTTACTTTTAAAAAAGACCAGTCACATAACCCAAAATGAATAACGCTCATGATAATAAATAAAAGTAATGCAATTAAGGAAAACTCAATCCAGAAAAATATAACCGCTATAGAGATTATGATGTACCAAAAGGTAAAAGTTAAAAATCTTTTTTTTGATTGATATCCTAGTAGAGCTGCAACTGCACCATCAAAAGAACCATGAGGGACTCCAATAAAAGAAACCAAGCACAAAGCAATTAAAGATATTAAACTTAACTCATACATTTTAACTCAAAGTAGAATTCATGAAGCTTTTTAAAAAACCAATCTTTGGCATTGCAAAGACTGTTTTTAATTTAGTTGAAAATTTTGCATTGCCCATCATAAAGGACCCAAATTCCTCTCCATTTAATCTTTCAGCCATTTTTATAAAAATCTCATCAGATTTACTATTATTTTCAAGGTATTTCACAAATATTTTATCCATCCATTTATCCCAATACGAGTGATAATCGTTTTTTTCTGAGATTAGTTGTTTTAAAAAAAAGGAAAAGGCATAACCAGAAGATATTTTTGTGGCACCTCCTTTGGCGCCAATCTGGATATAATTGTCTTTGTTTTGTGAATTAATTTCAAACATTGGAAGGATACCTTGTTCAGTATCAATAATTTCGTATTTTTCTATACCAAGGTTATTTTCGATATAAGTCGATATTTGATTTTGATACCAGCTTGAATCTAGTAAAAATTTCGAGAATACGGTGGACTCTACTAAAAGACGTGTATCATCCAAAGGGAGTAGATATATGAAGTGTAGCCCTTGATCTTGAGTGACACGAAAATCCATTAAGCGAGCATTTTTAATTTGATGTGCCTCCTTTACTGAAATGATATTCCCAATAAAGTGCTGTTTAAGTCCATCGCTCTCCATAGCAACTGATCGACTATCATAAATTTTTTTTGAATAAATTTTCTCTTTGTTATCTAGAGTGATTTCAAAAAAATCATTTTTTTTTTCAATTTTATTTACATTATTTTTTTTAAACGAAATATTATCACTCTCTTCTAGACAAAACTTTTTCCAATCTTGGTATCGTATTACACAATATGGAGAGACTATACTTTCATGTATCACTTTTCGTTGCTGGTAATAAAATTCCCATTCGATCCATTGATTTTTTACTAGGTTTTTAAATGGACTCATCCAATCTGTCATCCAAAATGCAAAAAAATTATTTCTAGGGGTGTTGATGTTTTGATCAATTCCAATAATTGAGCAATCTTGATTATGATATCTTAATTTATACGTACCAAGAGCACTGGCTCCCATCCCAACAAAAGCAATATCATAAATTTTCATTTTGAAAACTTTCTCTTATCGGTGCGTAGGATCTATATATCCTTTTTAAAAATATAAATTCAGGTAATGATTTAATTGTCACCCACAGTTTATTAAATTTATTAAGGTAAACTCTTTTGTTTGAATATTGATATTGATTACTTTTAATTTTCATACCGATGCCCCGATAAATTTTGGCAGCAAAAAAAATCGCCAATCTTGTTTTTATGGGAATATACTTCATCCCACTAAAACCGTTTTGATAATAAACCTCTGACAAATCAATAAGTTTTTTAATAATTTTGCTCATTAGTGGTTGAATTTCTTGATTTGAGTTGTTTGTTAATTGCTCAACAGAAATATCCTTCAGCCATTCTTTGGGTAAATAAACACGATTCATGGTTGCATCTTCATAGATATCTCGTGCAATATTGGTCAATTGCATCGCAATACCAAGATCTACAGCATGTTTATTGGCTTCTTTATTATTAACTAGGATCAAAGGTTGCATCATTAATCCTACTGTACCTGCTACTTGATAGGAATATTCAATTAAATCTCTTTCTGTTTGTATTCTTACTAATTTTTGATCTTTAATTAATCCTTTAATGAGATCGCCTAAAACTTGGATAGAAATATTATTATTTTTAAAGAACTTATTTATAGGGTGCTCAGCTCTATTACAAATCTTTTCAAATTCCTCTTTCAACTTCTCAGATTGATCAGTGGAGGTTTCATCTGCTAAATCATCAAAATATCGACATATACTATAGAGTTCTGATGCTGCATCTTTATTCTTATTGGGTAAAAAAAAACTTGCCCAATAAAAACTTTTACCATGGTTCTCTAGTGATTGAGGATCATAAGAATAGACAGTCAATTTAATTTAGTTGAAAATCTTTTTTAATTAATTTTTCCACAACCTTTGCTGAACAAAGCACACCAGGTATGCCAGCACCAGGATGAGACCCAGCCGTTGAAAAATAAAGTTTAGATATTTTTTTATCTTTGTTGTGATATCGAAACCAAGCTGATTGTGAAAAAATTGGTGCAATAGAAAAACCAGCTCCATGCATTGATCTATAGTCATTTTTGAAATCTTTGGGCGTCATCCAAAAATCAGCTTCAATATTTTGATCTAAATCAGGCATGATTGTTTCACTTAGAGCTTTGACTATTTTGTCTTTTAATAAAGGGCCTTCTTTATCCCAATCGATTGGTGCCTGTAGGTTGGGTACAGGGCACAAAACATAAAAGCTATCCTTCCCAGAGGGCGCAAAGGTTTCATCAGTTGCAGTAGGTCGATGTAAATAAAGAGAAAAATCCTCTGTTAATATTTTATTCTCAAAAATGTCTTTTAATAAATCTTTGTACCGTTCTGCCATCCAAATTGTATGGTGAGCTACAGATGGATATTTTTTCTTACTACCAAAAAATAAAACATACAAACCCATAGAGTACTGAGTAAGTTTTTCTGGTTTGATAAGGGGATTTTTCCCATAATTGCCATCGAGCATTTCATTATAAACTGTTGGTGGGTCCGCATTACAAATAACAGCATCTGCATGCAGTTCTTCACCATTTTTAATTTTTATTCCTACGGCCTTGTTTTCTTCTACTAATATTTTTTCTACATCTGCATTTTTTTTAATTTCGATACCTGTTTCTTGCATTAATTTTTCTAATTCATGAACGATCTTTCCTGTTCCCCCCATGCAAAAGAATACGCCCCATTTTCTCTCTAAATAATGGATGAGAGCATAAATTGAAGTCGTTGTGAAAGGATTTCCCCCTACTAACAAAGGATGGATAGAAAAGGCTTTTCTTAAATACTCATTTTTAAGCTTACTGTTTACTAATTGACTGACAGTAAGATAACTTTTGAGTTTCAATAGCGAGGGTATTTGTTTCACCATCTCCCAAAAAGATGAAAATGGTTTATCTGATAGTTTTTCAAAACCAATTTGAAAAATATCTTTTGATGTCTTTATAAGTTTTTCATATCCTTCAACATCTCTTTCATCGAATTTTCTAATTTCATCATTGGTGTCTTCTATAGAGGGTCGGTAGTCAAATGTCTTACCATTATGGAAGTAAAATCGATACCAAGGATCTAAAGGAACAAAATTTAGATGATCGCTTAACTTTTTTCCAAAGAGTTCGTAAAGTTCTTCAAACAAAAAAGGCGCAGTTATAACTGTTGGGCCCGCATCATGACGATACCCTTCTTTTTGAAAAACTCGAGCGCGTCCTCCTAAAGTATCTAACCTTTCAACTAGGGTGACCTTAAAACCAAGCTTATTCAGTCTAAGAGCAGAGGCAATGCCACCAAAACCAGACCCAATAACTATTGCTTTTTTATTCATCATCTTTGCGATCATAATTAGAACTGCGAAAAACTAAAAAGGCGATAAACAACACAGCAAAAACATAAATAATCACTACTAGCGGGCTGTTGACAAAAGCCTCATGTAATTGATCATTAGCACAAATAAAGTCTTTTTTAAAATCACCTGCGGTTTCTGATTGTTGAATTTGTTCGCAAGTTGATTGTGAGTGTTTCATTAAATAAAAGTATTGGCCTTAATTATTCTCAATATGAACATGATAGTAAAATAGCCCGCATTAATCATTAAAATAAAACCAATAAAATAAATAATTTCTTTTGGTAGTTGATCATCAAAAAACTTTACAAAGAAATTTCTTGAAAGAATAATCCCCATCTCTATGTAGAGTATAGAGACAATTACAGATGTAAAAATCATTAAAGTGAAGGATGAATATTGATAGATAAAGTAGTTTAAAGTGAATAAAACCAGTCCAAATAAAATGAATAAAGAAAAGCCAAAGATATTTAAGGCTATATTAAAGGGTATTAATATTTTTAATTTCTCTTTATAGGTTTTTTTGAGGGCGAGTATAGCAATAAGAATTAAAACCTCGATGAAAGTAATAATAATTAGTTTTGAAGTGAGAAGATTAGGATTGAATAACTCTTCCATAGGACAGTATTAAGACAAAAAAAAAGCAGGATCCGAAGACCCTGCTTTAATAAAATTAATCTAATTAATTAAGCTTTAGATTCTACTGTTGCAACGTTCCAGATGATCACACCAAATGCAATCTTGTTTAGAACGTCAGCAAGGTTATAGATAACGTTTAGAGATTCCATGCTTGCTCCGCCTGTTAAATAACCAAAGAAATATCCTAAAGGATAAATAGCCCAACCAATTGTTACGATCCATCTCATTGTTGAGAAAGCTTGTTGAACTGAAGCAGGTGCTTTATCAGCAGCCATTTTTCCAGCTTCACCAGCAAATACCTCATATAAGATGTATGCCCAACCAGCCATACCAACGATGAAACCAGCCCATTCGTTGATGTATCCAGCTTCACCCATATAACCACCAACTAGCATTACTAGTGTACCGATCATAAGTCTCCAGAAAATACCGCCAGAAGCACTTCCGACAGCTCTTAGGATGATGTAGAATTCAACCATCAATAATGGAACAGTGATTAGCCAGTCAATATATCTATAAACTGTTGGTGTATCGCCTGTTGCGATCCATACATCACGCATATAGAAATAGTGAACAGCAGCAACTAAAGTAACTAGACCAGATACTGTTAGTGAAGTTTTCCACTTAGCAGAAACTCTTTGAGTCTCTAAAAAGAAGAATGCTGTTGAAGCGACTAGGGCCATAGAAATAAGCCAAAATGAGATACCAACGAAATCGCTGGACTCTAGGTTCGCAGCATTTGCGAACTGGGGTAATACCAACAATAAAGATGCTGGTAATAGGGTTTTTTTAAACATAAGAGTACTACTCCTTTTTTTATTTTACGTACGTACTAGTACTTGTATGTGAATCTTTAACTAGTAGATGTCACATTGCGACGCAGTATAGAGATAAAAGTTAAAAAAAAAACCCTTTTTGAGATGTTTTTTCCACATATAATTCTATATATTAAGTCCTAAAAATGGCGATATTTCAAGATTCTGTCCTTATGGGTGGTTTTTTCTTCTTCTTATCCACATATTTACTATATTTTTCAACGAAAAAAATTAGCCAATCTAAATTTCCTGAAAAAACCCGTAAAAAACTTAATATTTTTTGCTTTATCATCTTTATTATTATCGTCATTATTATATTTGCCTACCATTCATCTCATTATATGAGTAATTTAAATGGCTGATGAAACTTCGAAATAGTTTTCAAGAAAAGCACATCAAAGAATTTTCGAAAAAATTCGACCAAACCCTATTATCCCATATCTCAAAACAATCCTCCGTTGATAAAAGAATTAAACAATCCATGAATTATTTTGTCAAAACGGGCGGAAAGAGAATTCGTCCCTTTTTAATTACAACAATGGGATCGCTCATTGGTATCAAATCTCAGATTTTAAATGACTTTGCTCTTGCTGTTGAATGTGTGCATTTACATTCTTTAATTCACGATGACTTACCTGCTATGGACAATGATGATTATCGAAGAGGGAAACTAACCGTTCATAAAAAATTTGATGAGGCAACTGCTGTCTTAGCAGGAGATATGTTCCAAGTACTTTCCGTTAAAACACTCGTGGATTCAAAGCACCTTTCTGCAAACCAAAAAGTAGAGGCTATTCAAATGCTCTCTAAAGCAAATGGTTTGGAGGGGCTTATTGCTGGGCAATCGCTAGACATTTATATGAAAAAAAAATCAAGTGTCAAAGATATTGAAACCATGTACCTATTAAAGACAGGGGCCTTGTTTAGTTTATGCTTTAACCTTTTATTGACTGCTAAAAAACTGAATGCTCAAAAAAGCAAAGATCTCAAAATTATTGGTGATATGATTGGTAAAATTTTCCAAGTCACTGATGATATGTTAGATCGTTGGGGGGATGAAAAAAAAGTAGGAAAGAAAATCAACAAAGACTCAAAAAAAGCAAACATTGCCTATAAATTCAATCATCAAGATTGCTTGAAATACCTACATCAGATACAAAATAAAAATTATCAGTCATTAAAAAAATTTTTTGCCAATAATCAACAAGGTTTAGTGTATATTTCTGGCTTGGTTGATTTTATTTCTAACCGTGTTAAATAAAATAAATTTAAATTGTTACAGATGACCATTACAGAAAAAGAACTTGCCGAAGCTCGTATTAACTGGGGAAAAGGTTTAATTGATATCTCTAGCACCTATGACCATGACAGTATTAACAAAGTTAATTCCTTAGCTAGTGGAATTTTAGATAATTTGTACGGTTTCGAATTTGGCCCTATTTTATTTAAACCTACTTTGAGTGGAGGAATTCAGACATTTCGCACAGATAAAGAAGGTACTTTGTCTTACTTTATAGGCCAAAACTCTAAATACTCATCCGATACAGGTTTTGCTTTAAAATCATGGCGGGAGTCAAATTCTGAGACGTCCTCAGTCTTTGTCGAAAATGATATTGCTATGTGGATGGGTTGGGTTTCGTTGACAAATAAAGATGGCGATGTTGTAAAAGTGGACAAAAGTTGGGGATATAAAAGAAACAAAGATGGAATATTAAAAATTGTTTTACATCATTCCTCTTTGCCCTATCAAGCTACATAAAAAAAGATTTTATTTTGAAACTTTAATTTCGAATTCTATTGGTTGGTTATCAATAGTTAATTCATCATGAAGATTTGTAAATAGTTTTACTTTTATTGAATTTTCTTTTTGATTAAAAAACCTTTCAGGAGCATGGAACCAACTTGAATAAATTCTACTTATTTTGATATCATTAATGAATAGTTGTAGATAACCAGAATTACCATCGTTTTTACTTTCTATATCCTCAGGAGATAATTTAAAGTTTTGTAAATCAAAAAATAAATTATAACCCTCTAATTTATCACTAGAAACTTCTATATTAATTTTAGGATAGGGTATTTCTGCTTCAATTTTATTTCCTGGATGGTGAGCGTTTAAGTTAGATAAAAAAGTAAAGTTTAAAAAAAATATAAAAAATAATTTTAAGAACATTTTTCTTCTTCATATTTTTCATAAACACTATTTGTTTCTAAATCATAAATTGTGATATGAATGATTAATTTATTAGAAGTATAATTCTGAATGAAAACTCGACAGCTTCCTACATTATATCTATGAAACTCAAAAGTTTGTTCTAGTTTTGAAAAATTAAAATCACCATATTTTTCTTGAAGAGAAGAAACTTTTTTTCCTTCAAAAGATTTTATATTAGCAAAATCTTTTATTTTTCTTTCTTCTTCTTCAATGACCTGAACTTCTTCTTTTGGTTCATAAATTATCTTTTGTTCTGGTTCTGGGATAATTTCTGGCGAAGCAATAGGGGAGGTCGTTTCACAGCCAATGACAAGCACACCCAATAGAAAAAGTATAATAAATCTCATTAATTTTAAAAAAATTGCTGAGATCATAGGCTAAAAAATAACCTAAACAATTATAATCATTGTTTGACATATAAAACTAAATTCTATATAAAGAACATAATTAAAATAACAATAAATGAGGACAATATGACAACTACATCTAAACACCCAGAAACACTTGCCCTTCACGGGGGAAGTTATCGTAAAGATCCAGCTACTAATTCTGTAGCGGTTCCAATTTATCAAACAACATCTTATGAATTTAATTCTGTTGAACATGCGGGTAATTTGTTTTCCCTAAAAGATTTGGGAAATATTTATTCACGTATTATGAATCCAACTAACGCTGTGCTTGAAGAAAGATTAGCAGCTATTGAAGGAGGTGCTGTTGCTCTAGCACTCAGTTCAGGACAAGCGGCTTCCGCCTTTAGTATTCAAAACGTTGCTCAAGCCGGTGATAACATTGTTTGTTCGACAGATATTTATGGTGGAACATGGAATTTATTTAATAATACCTTAAGAGCCCAAGGTATTGATGTCAGGTTTGCTGACCCTTCTGATCCTGAAAATTTTAAAAAATTAACAGATGATAAAACCAGGGCTTATTATGCTGAAACATTACCTAATCCTAAATTAACTGTATTTCCAATAGAAGAAGTTGCAAACATAGGAAGATCTTTAGGAATACCTCTAATTGTCGATAACACAGCCGCTCCTTTAAGCTGTAGACCTTTTGACTATGGTGCCGCAGTCATTGTCCATTCTTTGACAAAATGGATAGGAGGACACGGAACTTCTGTTGGTGGTGCTATAATTGATGGTGCTAACTTTGATTGGACAAAATTTCCTGAACGTCAACCAAATTTCAATCAACCTGATCCAAGTTATTGGGGATGGGTTTTAGGCAAAGTTGTTCCAGAAGTACTTGGGGCAAATATAGCTTATGCTGTTAGAGCGAGATTCGTCTTACTCAGAGATTTAGGATCAGCAATTTCACCTAATAATGCATTTAATATTATTCAAGGATTAGAAACACTTCCTTTAAGAATAAAACAACATAATGCTAACGCATTAGAAGTTGCAAATTTTTTAAAAGGTCACGATCAAGTATCGAAAGTGGTATTTCCTAAATTTGCCGAGGGTCAAGCAAAAGAAAATGCTGATAAATATCTCAATGGTAATTATGGATCAATGATTGGTATTGAAGTGAAAAATGGCGTTGAGGGAGGAAAAGCATTTATTGATGCTCTTCAATTACACTATCACGTGGCCAATATCGGTGATTCTAGAAGCCTTGCAATTCACCCTGCATCAACTACGCATTCACAATTATCTGCAGAAGAACAATTAAAAGCAGGTGTTACTCCTGGCTATGTTCGACTCTGTGTGGGTATCGAACATGTGGAAGATATCATAGAAGATCTTAAGATCGGCCTTGAAGCAGCAAGTAAAGCAACTACAACAGCAGCTGCATAAATAAAAAGTTTAGGTAGTACCCTCATTTACCTAAGACCAAGGGCGCAACTCTTTAATGTTGCGCCATTTTTTCATTTTAGTTTATAATAATCAGAGTGAGGATTAAGTACGTACAGCCTGAGGTCTGTCCGCAATCGTATAAAAGTATTTTGGGCCAACGTCCGATTTGGGATTGGCGCCACAATAAACTATTGTGGGTAGATATTTATGAAAATAAAATCATTGAATCTGATCAAAATAATTCTCAAGAAAAACACTATATAGTATCCGAAGGGGTGACAAATATTTTGCTTCAAGATAATGAGAATTATTTGATGAGTTCTTACGACTCTTTGTTTTCTCTTCACTCCTCTATTTCTAAAAAAGATTTGCTAACAAAAATTCCCTTAGATAATTCTAATAATCGTATCAATGATGCTGATGTCGACTTAAATGGACAAGTTTGGATTTCCACAATGGATACACAACAAAAATCAGAAACAGGAAAAATTATTTGTCATGATAGTACTCTACAGCCCATCTGTTATGACAATTCTTATATTATCTCTAATGGGCCTATTTTTGATTATGAGAGAAATGTGGGATACGTCACAGATTCAATTAAAAGAATTATTTATCGATTTTCCATGTCCGATATTGAAAATAATGGAATTCAAAAACAGGTATTTCTTTCCATGAACAATGTCGATGGAAATCCAGATGGTATGGCCGTTGATAAAAATGGAAATCTTTGGGTAGCCATGTGGGGAAGTGGAAAAGTATGTTGTTTTGATGTAGAGGGGAATATTAAATTAATCGTTCAACTCCCTGTCTCCAAAGTCACTAGCTGTGCTTTTGGGGGCACTGACCTCAATGAACTCTATATCACCACGGCGTCAGTGGGGTTAAATGATATTGAGTTAGAACGACAACCTCATGCAGGGAAATTATTTAAATTAACCACTCAAGAACAGGGATACGCATCAAATTGTTATAGATCTGATCGCTCAGCAAACTTGTATCATTAGGTATTAATGAAATTTAGCGTCAGTGAAATTAGCGATATTATTGGTTTAGCATGGGATGATCAGACTGACTTCAGTCATATTACTAAACTTTATAATATCGATGAGGGTGAAGTAAAAAAAATTATGAAAAAAAATATTAAACGTAAAAGTTATGAGATATGGAGAAAACGCATTGCACAACGAAGCGCACAAAAAACACAATTAAAAGGAAGAACTCATGGCTAAAGCAGTATTTGGTGCCGGATGTTTTTGGGGAGTAGAAAAAAAATTCTCTGAAGTTAAAGGTGTAACGTCTACTGAGGTAGGATATGCCCAAGGTAAAAATTCTAAAACCAGTTATGAAGAGGTATGTACAGGAAAAACAGATCATGTTGAAGTCGTGCTAGTTGAATTCGAAGAAGATCTAGTCTCCTATGAAAACCTAGTTCATTTATTCTACGATTTGCATGATCCTACTACCCTTAATCAACAAGGACCAGATCGAGGTACCCAATACCGTTCTCTATTAGGATACTATGATGAAGGCCAAAAAGAAGTCGCAGTAACTACAACTGACAAATTAAATAAAGAAAAATTTGATAATAAAATTACTACCACAATTGAAGAAGTAAAAAATTATTGTCCTGCTGAGGAATACCATCAAAAGTATATAGAAAAAAAATATTCTTTTTTAAATATCTAATTTAAACAGGAGAATAAGGATAAATGATTTTAGGAAATTTTCCTTGTGGTTTTTTTAGATACACATTGTTAACAAAATAGTTTGATTTTAATTCAATTGGGCCCATCAACTTCTTTTTAATAAAGCTATAATCTTTTAATTTTTCTATCCCATTTCCCATAAGAACATAATCGCCACTTAAAAGCTTAACTAATTGATCATCAATTAAATATGTTTTTATTTTACCAATAAGTTTTCCTTGGGGGTTTAGCTTTTGAATAGCAAGATCTCGTCGATTAGTATCAATGATACAAAGAATATTTTTTTGATACGATTGCTTAATTCCTAGGAAATAGTGTTCAAAGATTTTATAGCTCAATATTTGAACTTGATGGCCAAAGAAAAAACCTTTCATAAGTGCATGACAATTGCGAATAGCGGTAAAACGAGCAGGCCCATTATTTAAATGTAAAAAACTAATATTTTTCGGGGTTATTTGAGTTTCGGTTAACATTTTTTGAAGCATCAAAGAGAGGTTTTTTTCATGACCAAAGTCATTTTTTTTGAAACCATCCCAAAAAATTTTTTTATTTTTAAATAAAGTGATTGAACAGTATGATAGCGAGCTATCAATGCCTAGCTCTAGATTATTTAGTTGTTTGCTCATTATAGTTGGTCTACTGCCATTCTCTTTCAATCTATCCTACGCAACATCGCTAGAGGATACAATTCCAAATAATATCATTATGTATCATCGCTTTGGTGAAACGAAATATCCTTCAACAAATATCACTGAAGAACAATTAGACAGTCATTTAAATTTTTTGATTGAACAAAATTATCGTTTTATTCAGGCAGGCGATTTGTTGGACCCTAGCCAACTAAATGAAAAAACAATTACTGTTACTATTGATGATGCTTACCTGTCATTTTATGAAGTGGGACTTCCCATATTTGAAAAGTATCAAGTACCCGTCACGTTATTCTTAAATACGGAAAATGTTGGAGGTTTTAATTACATGTCATGGGATCAACTAAGAGATGCTTTGAACAGGGGCGTAGAAATTCAAAACCATTCTCATACGCACAGTAGTTTTGCTACTTTAGATGACGAGACTATTATTAGTGAAATTGAAACTTCACAAAGCCTCATCCTTGCAAACTTAAATATTACTCCAAATTTATTTGCATTCCCTTTTGGTGAGAGTAGTGATGCGGCACAGAAAATTATTGAAACGTATTTTGATGCGGCTTTTGGACAACACTCTGGAGCTTTCTCAATGAATTATCGCTATTATATTCCTCGTTATCCTTTAAATGAAAATTATGGATCCATTGATCGATTGCGAGATATTTCTAAATCCCTACCTTTTCAATCAGCTCAATTGCAGCCATCAAATCCTACCCTCAATCCTCCATCAACGAGATTTGTGTTAGATATCGAAGAGGGTGTGAATGGAGTTAACTGTTTTATCAGTGACTTTCAGGGATCAATTGAAAAACAAATGACCGTTCTTGAAAATAAACTCTTAATTGAGCTATCAAGAATGCCAGTATCGGGACGGCTTCGCTTTAATTGTACTAAGGTTGATAATGGTATCTTCTGGTATGGTCACCAGTACTTTTTAAATTAATTAATAATCAAAACGATCAAACTCACGTAGCTTATTAGACTCGATAATGAGCTCTAATTTGTCCACATATTCTTGGCCAATCTCTGCGTAAGCAGCTAAAAACTTTACTTTGGCGCTGATGGGGTCGGTATATTGAACCCTTTCTGCAATTCTTCGAACCACTCGAAAACTGTAATAAGCGCGATGGGTGTTGATATTATGCATGTATGCTTGGACACTTCGTTGTAAGTTTTCAAACTTTCTGACAGCATGCGTTTTATCCTCATCACGATCTTCCGGGATAATTCCTTTTTGTTCATTAGTCGTCCACTGACCATAGAGTGCGTTGCCTTCTAGTGCGAAACGAGACTGACCCCAACCGCTTTCAACAATTGCTTGAGCCAAAGCGAGTGATACCGGAATAATATTAATGCGTTGTTTTAAATCTCTAAAAAGTTTTAGGTCAATTGTACTATAATCAAGTTTATACTTGACTGCTATGCGAACAGTTTCATTGACCTCATTTTCATTTAAATCTGCTCGAAGAAACTTCTTTTCAATATTAATGACCATTTCACGGTCTTTTAATATAAGACGATTGGATTCATGAATAATGGGAAGTGTAATAAGATAAAATAATTTTTTTTTTAATTTTACATCTTGGAGTTGATCAAAATCAGAGGGAAGGCTAGATAAAATTGGTAGATAGCTTAATTCTTGTTCTGTAATAGTAAATGGATCAAAATTGTTTTTTTTAAAATAAATTTCTAACTGTTTCCAACTTTCAAAACCTTGTGCTGATAAAAAAAAAGGACTCAGAAAAAGTCCTAAGAAAAAAATAAAAAATTTAGGCTTCAACGGGGCGAACTTCACGAACTTCTGGAATATAATGTTTTAACATGTTTTCTATTCCCATCTTTAAAGTTGCTGTAGAGCTCGGGCATCCTTGACATGCTCCCTGCATTTGAAGGAAAACTATTCCTTCATTGTATTTGTCAAAAATAATATCGCCACCATCCATGGCTACGGCAGGGCGTACTTTTGTATCAAGAAGTTCTTTTATCTTTTTAACCACATCACTGTCGTTTTCATCATAGGTATGTTCTGTTCTGGGTGCCTGTTCAGAAATAACAGGTTTGTTCATCGTAAAGTGTTCGATGATGCATCCAAGAATAGCGGGCTTCATGAGCGTCCATTCGTTAGCTTCCGCTTTTGTAATCGTAATAAAGTCGGACCCAAAAAAGACACTTTCAACACCTTTGATATTAAATAGATTTTGAGCCAAGGGGGAATTTAC
>JBJKYU010000055.1:0-27974 GCA_045560885.1 Alphaproteobacteria bacterium | reverse complement strand
CTGGTTCTAATTTAAGAGTGACTGAACCACCAGCAGTTACTAAATAATTTTCTAAATCATCGCCTAACGCTGGTAATCCTGGTTCGTATGGCTTTGTTATTCTGGGTATGATCATGATTAATGTGACATTTTTGAAAATAAGTTTAATACCACTGCGCCTGTTACAATTAATGATATTCCAATAATTCCTGCTAAATCAACTACGTTCTTAAAAAATACTACGCCTAATAAAGTAATTAAAACTATACCTAGTCCTGCCCAAATTGCATAAACATATCCAATAGAGGCAAATTCATTCAAACACTTTGATAAAAAATAAAAGCAAATTATATAAGAAATAGCCATACTAACTGTAGGGATGATTTGGGTATAGCCTTTTGATAATGTTAGAGAAATAGTTCCAACTACTTCAAATATTATTGCAAGAGACAAATAAAAAAATTTAAGCATTAATTTAAACCTAATGCTTTTTTTCTATCCTCTGCCCATTTCCTAACTATTACATCAACGGATATTGCAATCAGAGCTACAAATATTCCTAAAGTTATCGCCACACCCGGGCCATCTTTTGGTCTGGATAATGCTCCAAAGATAAGTTGACCTAAATCCTCAGTGCCGATTAGGGCCCCTAAAATTACCATTTGAAGTGTGAAGACCACTGTTTGATTTACTCCAAGCATAATCGTTGGAAATGCAATTGGTATTTCAATATTAGTCCATCTTTGCATTCTTGAAACACCAGACATAGTACCTGCTTCATGTAAAGAAAGCGGAACGCTTTTTAGACCCCAGACAGTATATCGAGTAGCAGGAACAGTAGCATAAACAATAGCTGCAATTAAAACTGAAGTATCTGTAATATTAAATAAGAAAATAACAGGAATTAAATAAACAAACGATGGGAATGTTTCAAAGAAATCGCAAACAGAAAGAATAAATTTTGATCCTCTCTCAGTTTGAGCAAAGATTGAACCAACTATAATTCCATTAAGAGAGGCCATGATTACGGCAAATGTTGCCATGTACATCGTGATTAATGCTCTATCCCAATATTCAGACATTGCAATAAATAACAACATACCTCCAACTAGTAAGCCTGTTCTAATTCCACCGACAATATAGGCAACTCCCATAGCAAGAGTAAAAGTTGCTGCTACCGGCATTCCCAAATAAGCCCTCTTCATAGGCACCAAAACTTGTGTTATTAAGAACTTATTAAATGAATTTAATGAATAAAAAAAAGTTTCCCAAACCCAATCAACCAATGCATCAATATGATGAGCAAAAGAAAAACCTTTTTCAATAGGAATGACATAAAGGTAATTGATTTTATCAAAATAACCACTAGCTATAAATGCAACGATAGAAAATATTAAGATTGAAACTCCAAAGATAATTAAAAGCTTATGCTTTTCAAAGAAAGTTAAATTTTCAAAATAATCAACTTGCTTGTTAGCCCACGCTTTAGTAAATCGATCAAGAATAACCGCAATTAAAACTATACAAAATCCAGCTTCAGCAGCTTTGCCAATTTTTAAGCTATTTAGGGCAACCTTTAAATTTAGACCAAGTCCTTTAGCTCCAACAAAAGATGCTATCACAACCATTGCTAGGCATTGCATGATAACTGTATTAACTCCATTTAATATGTCTCTTCTTGCAGTTGGTATCAAAACTCTAAATAAAAGTTGGCGCTTAGTGCAGCCACTCATAAGACCTGCCTCTACTACCTCAGGTGAAATTCGTTTTAATCCTAATATGGTATTTCTAATCATTGGAGGGGTAGCAATAACTATTGTTGCAATTGAACCTGCATGATCTCCTAATCCAAATAAAGCAATAATAGGAACAAGATATGCAAACTGAGGCATAGTTTGCATAACATTGAGAACAGGCTGTAAAGCAGTTTCAACTTTTTTGTCTAAATAACCCCATATTCCAAAAGACAAACCCAAAACAAAACAAATTGGGGTTGTAATCAAAACAAAAGAAAGTGTTTGAATCGATGGAACCCAATTTCCAAAAATAGATACATATAAAGAGCCTATTCCGCCTAATAAAGCTAATCGAATACCGCCTAATTGGTATCCTAATAATGCAGCGCCAACTGTTGCTGCTGTCCATGGTAGAGCCGGCCATGTCATCCAATCGTTCTCTTTAAGCCAAGAGTCACTTACAAAAACGTCAATTATTTTATCCCCTCCAAGGAGAAGTTCTCTTACAAAAGTAATTAAGAATAAGAGCCCCTGTGATACTGATTTTGTAAATTCACGAAAGGCAGCTTTTTCTTCATACATTTCAAAAACTGGATCCCAAACTTTGAGTGGAAACCAATCATATAAAGCAGCATAGATAATTTCATTTAACTTTATTGGAATAAAACTTAATAATGAAGGGAGTCTCCAAAAATAATTTCCCTCATTTTGTGGAATAAGATTATATAAAAGTAAAAATACAATTAAAAGTATACCAAACTGAGCTGGCTTTGAATTTCGAATGATATCTAAGTAGTTCTTATCCACCGAATAGAACTTTGATTACTTTTGTAGGGTTTATCGATCCAACAATTGAATTATTATCATCTATTACATTAATAATTTCTTTATTATTGAGAATTTTTTCGGCAACTGTTTCTATAATATCGTTTTTATTCACAGCTATATGACTAGATGCATTTGGATCTGACGCATCCATAATCGATTCAATCTTTAAAACCTTCTCTCTTGGAACGTCTTGAGTAAATTTTTTAACATAATCAGTAGCAGGATTTAAAACTATATTATCTGGTTTATCCAACTGTTCAATTATGCCATCTTTCATGATAGCTATTCTATCAGCCAGCCTTAATGCCTCATCAAAGTCATGTGTAACAAACATAATTGTTTTGTTCAAAACTGATTGAAGTCTTAGAAATTCATCCTGCATTTCTTTTCTAATGAGAGGATCAAGGGCCGAGAAAGGTTCATCTAAAAACCAAATATCAGGCTCTACAGCTAGTGATCGAGCTATGCCAACTCGTTGTTGTTGACCACCAGATAGTTCTCTTGGAAAATAATTTTCTCTTCCTTTTAAGCCAACTAGCTCAACCATTTCCAATGCTTTATGAATACTATTGTCAGTTGTTACACCTTTTACTTGTAAGGGAAAAGCTATATTTTCTAAAACTGTTTTATGAGGAAGAAGCGCAAAGTTTTGAAAAACCATTCCCATTTTTTCTCTTCTAAGTTCAATTAACTGCTTATTATTCATTAAGCAAATATCTTCACCATCTATTAAAATTTTGCCTGCAGTTGCATCTGTTAATCTTGAAATGCATCTTAAAAGTGTTGATTTTCCTGACCCTGAGAGGCCCATGACAACGAGCATCTCACCTTGATTTACATCAAAAGAAGCATCATTGACGCCAACTATGCATCCTGCTTCTTGAAATTTTTTTGCATCAACATTACCCCCACTCTCAGACAAAAGTTTTTGTGCATTATTACCAAATATTTTATAAACAGAAGAGCAGCTGATTGTTGGCGACATTTATAATTTTTTCTCCTTGAGAGTGTAAAGAAATCCTCCCTCAAAAGAGGGAGGATTTAAAATGATATTACTTCATAAATAGATCGATTTGATCTCTATGGTTAGCAATGTAAGCGGTAGCCGCTTCAGCATGAGTCATACCCATGTTGTCAACGTAGTTGGCCATTTCACCGATGTTAGGTGCTGTAAATTCCATTTTTGTATAGAACTTATATGCAGATGTATGAGTAATCGGGAACTTAATGTGAGCAGCTTTTTTAAGCCATCCTTTTGGAGAACCACAACCAGTAGTCTCTAAAGTTCCACCATTTTCAATTCTGCAGCCCTCGAAGTAAGGAGGAAAGTCAATGAAAGTAAATCCAGCTGCATCAGTAAAGTTAGGAGACCAGTTAAAGATAATTGTTCCTCTACCTTCTTTTTTTGCTGCTTCTAATTCAGCCCATAATGCATCTGCAGTACCTGCAAATTTGACCATCCATAAGTCATCAATACCTAAACCTTTAAGTCTGTTAGGCATAACTTCTGTGTGCCATTCATAAGGACCTTCTAACCATCTACCTTTGCCATCAGAGTCAGGTGTAGCAAAGTTAGCTGCACACTCAGGTGACTTTAAAGCTTCCCAACTAGGAAGACCAGGACATAGCCCCTCTTCAATAACCCAGTTTGGAACACCCATTTCTTCAAAAGTTATAAGATCATGACTTCCAGCATCGATTAATCCACCTTTATCCATTGCTGAATAAAAAGGAAGAGCCATAGTAGATTCCCAAGTTTCATGAGCGACGTGTAATTCACCAACACGAACTGCTTCATATCTAGTTGCTGACTCAGCAGGAACTAATTCAGCTTCGTATCCTAGTTCTTCAAAAGCTTGGGCCATAACGTTTGCCATAACAATTTGGCTTGACCAGTTTAAAACTGGAATTCTAATTGGATCAGCTGCTTTAGCTACAGTAGATAAACCAGCTAATAAAACTAGAGTGTAAAATAATGAAAGTAGTTTTTTCATTTTTCCTCCATTTCCTATTATAATAGTTAAGATATATTATGATAATAATTCATAACGTTGAAGTGAAAAAATTCATATAGTGAAACATAATTTTCTACAAAAAATGGATAATATTGATAACAAAATTACTTTTATTCACAAAAAGAACTTAATACATAATTACAAAACCATAAAAAAGAGAGTTGAAAAATCAAAGGTAATGTCTGTCATAAAGGGAGATGCTTATGGGCATGGCATATTAGAGTGTTCAAAAATTTTAAAAAATAATGGTTGTAATCATTTTTATGTTGCCCGACTCGATGACGCAATTAGTCTGAGGAAAGAGCATAAAAACTATACAAATATATATCTACTATCAGGACCAATCTCAAAAGAAATTTGCAACTATTTAAAAAGATATAAAATAATTCCAATAATTAATAATTTAAGTCAATTAGAAGTTCTCAATAGATATAAATCAGAATTAGATTGTATTTTACATTTTGATACAGGAATGAACAGACTAGGATTTAAGTTCCATGAAATAAATCAAATAAAAGAAAAAATAAATTTTAAAAAAATAAAATTTTTAATGACTCATTTATCTTCAGCTGATGAAAAAAATATTAATGAGTGCCAATATCAATTAAGTCAATTAAAAAAAATAAATCACTTTTTTAACAAACAGTTAAGTATCGCAAACTCCTCAGGTATTTTTTTAGGAAAATCTTATCACTTGAATTATGTAAGACCTGGGAAAAGTCTTTATGGGATTAATCCTTTTTTGAAAAAGTCATTTGGCCTAAAAGGTGTTATGAAAATCTATGCTCCTATTTTGCAAATATCATCAATTCCAAGAGATCAAACTATTGGATACAGCAAAACATTTAAAACAAAAAAAAATATGAAAGTTGCAACAATAGATTTTGGATATTCAGATGGTTACCTAAGGTCAGGTAGCAATAGAGGAAAAGTTTATATCAATGGAAAAACTTGTAATATTTTAGGGCGAGTCTCTATGGATTTAATAACGATTGATGTTTCTCATATTAATGAAAATGAATTGTATCTTGGAAAGCCCGTTGAAATTTTAGGAGATAATCAATCATGCGAAAACTTAGCTCTACAAACAGATACAAATGAACATGAAATTTTGATTTCCTTAGGTAGGAATTCTAAAAAAGTATATATTTAAAAAAATGTATGAGGCTCCAGTAAAAGATTTAAATTTTGTTATTAAAAATCTAATTAATTTAGATGAACTATCTAATATTCCAGATTATCAAGAATTCTCAGATGACTTAGTAGATGCCATCTTAGAAGAGGCCGGAAAAATAGGATCAGAAGTCTTAGATCCTTGCAACTTATCTGGAGATCATGAGGGATCAAAAAGGCTCGATAATGGAGAAGTTAAAACACCAGCAGGATATAAAGAGGCTTATGAGAGCTTAAGAGATGGTGGTTGGTTTGGCTTAGAAGCAAAGGAGCAATTTGGTGGACAGCAAATTCCCGTAACGTTATCAGCAGCTGTTAATGAAATTTGGCATAGCTCGAACATGTCTCTAGCGTTATGTCACTTACTCACCCAAGGGTTAATTTATGCTTTACAAAAATCAGCTTCGGACGATCAAAAGAGCTTCTTTATTCCTAAGCTTGCTTCTGGTGAGTGGACCGGGACTATGAATTTAACAGAACCTCAAGCTGGTACTGATTTGTCCTCTATAAAAACAAAGGCAGTTAAAGAAAATGGTCATTATAAAATTTCAGGTCAAAAGATATATATTACTTACGGAGAGCACGATCTTTCAGAAAATATTATTCATTTAGTTCTTGCTAGAACGCCAGATGCCCCTGATGGCAATAAAGGTATATCAGTTTTTATAGTTCCAAAATTTATTCCAAATGATGATGGCAGCGTAGGTCAAAAAAATGATGTTACTTGTCTTTCAATTGAAAAAAAACTTGGTGTAAAAGGTTCTCCTACTGCTGTTCTTCAATTTGGTGAAAATGGGGGTGCAATTGGTTATCTTGTTGGTGAGGAAAACCAAGGTTTAAATATTATGTTTGAAATGATGAACCATGCAAGATTTTCTGTTGGAGTTCAAGGCCTTGCTGTTTCAGAAAGAGCTTATCAACAATCTAAAATGTATGCTTTTGATCGAGTTCAAGGGATACCTATTGATGGTAAAAAAGGAGATCCCATTATTGAACACCCTGATGTGTTAAGATTAGCTTCTACAATGAAATCTGAAGTTGAAGCTATGCGTGCACTTGCAATCTATGGCGGCTTTGCATTGGACATGACCAAATCTTCTCAAAGCAAATATTGGGATACTAAATCCTCATTGATGATTCCAATTATAAAAGGATGGTTAACAGAAAGATCTCTTGAGATCACCTCAAATGCTATTCAAATCCATGGTGGAATGGGATTCATTGAAGAAACTGGAATTGCTCAACATTATAGAGATGCAAGAATTCTACCTATTTATGAGGGTACTACAGCTATTCAGGCAAACGACTTAGTATTTAGAAAAACATTAAGAGATAACGGCAAAGCCATAACTGCCCTTATTAATGAAATAAATACAGAGGTAAATGAAATTTCAAAATCAGATGACAAAAATCTTCAGAGTATCTGCCATAAAATGAGGGCATCAATTGAGACCACTAATAAAGTGATTAATCATATTGTTTCAATTTCAAATAATAAAAAGAGACCTGCCGTATCTGGAGTAAATTATTTGATGATGCTCGGCTATGTTTTTGGTGGGTGGATGATGATGAAAACTGCATCTAAATCAATTGATTTAAAAAATAAAAATGAAATGGATGAAGAATTTTTAAATGCCAAAATCTCCAGCTCCATGATTTATTTCTCTAGTATTCTTCCAAAAATTGAAAGCCTTTCTTCTATTATCCTACAAGGTGATGAGGATGTTCTTTCTATGAATAAAAATTGGCTTTAACTAAGTACCAGAATACATCGGACCACCCCCACCTTCAGGCGTAACCCACTCGATATTTTGTGATGGTTCTTTAATATCACAGGTTTTACAGTGAATGCAATTTTGTGAATTAATTTTGAGATATTGTTTTTTTGTTTCTGCGTCTAGCTCAACCTCGTAAACACCTGCTGGGCAATATCTTTGTGCAGGCTCATCATATTGCTCAAGAGTAAATGTGGTTGTAAGCTCAGGGTCTTTAAGCAACAAATGGCATGGCTGATCATCGGCATGATAAGTGCCAGACAGATAGACGGAACTGGGTTTATCAAAAGTAAATTCATTATCATATTTGGGATATTCTATCTTTTTAGAATTTTTTGCTAATTCTAAACTTTCATGATCTGCGTGATTATGTTGAAGAGTTAAAGGTAGCCTTCCTCCAAATAACTTCTGATCAATTCCAGTAAATATCATTCCAGGTATCAGTCCCCATTTGAAACTAGGTTTCACATTTCTTGCCTGGTGAAGCTCTTTATATAACCAGGAACTTTTAAAATCACTTTCATAAATAGATAGATTAGCTCCCTCTTTTATATGTTTATCAATTACTTGAGCAGCTATAATTCCACTTTTCATAGCGGTATGTGAGCCTTTAATTTTTGGCATGTTCAATGTTCCTGCATCGCAACCAATTAGTAGAGCCCCTGGCATATGCATTTGAGGGAGACTTTGAATTCCTCCTTCAATAAGAGCTCTTGCTCCATATGAAATTCTTTTTCCACCAGTTAACAATTTTTTTATCTCTGGATGAGTTTTAAATTGTTGGAATTCGTCATAAGGAGATAAATAAGGATTTTTGTAATCTAGTCCAATGACATAACCTAAAAATAATTGATTATTCTCTGCGTGATAACAAAAACTTCCTCCATAGGTATCATTTTCTAAAGGCCAACCAACACTATGCATAATTTTACCCAATTGGTGATTTTCTGAATTAATCTCCCATATTTCTTTAAATCCGATACCATATTGTTGGGGCGATTTATTATTTGCTTCTAAATTAAATTTTTTGATGACCTCTTTTCCTAAATGGCCTCTACAACCCTCAGATAATACGGTTACTTTTCCTTTGATATTTATACCAGGTTCAAAATTATCTTTTGGATTTCCATTTTGATCCAGTCCCATGTCTCCAGTTTGAACTCCAGCAACCTCCCCCTCTTCGTTATAAATTATTTTACTTGCAGCAAATCCAGGAAAAATTTCAACACCTAAATTTTCAGCAAACTCTCCTAGCCACTTACATAAATTAGATAAACTAATGATATAGTTATTGTGATTTTGTAGTGACTGGGGAAGAATAAAATTAGGAAGCTTAAAACTTTTTTCTTTAGTTAAAAATAAAAAATCTTCTGATTTTACTTTTGTATTAATTGGTGCATTAAGTTCTTTCCAATTAGGTATTAATTCATCAAGAGCTTTTGTCTCGAAAACATTGCCACTTAAAATATGCGCACCTACTTCAGCAGATTTTTCTAACAAGCAAACCGATAGTTCATTATTTAATTGTTTAAGTTTAATAGCCGTAGAAAGTCCAGCAGGCCCGGCCCCAACTATCACCACATCATAAGTCATTTCCTCTCTTTGGATTTCGCTCATAAATTTAATTATATACTAAAAGTTAAGATTCTATCTTATTAAGTAGGTCCAACTCTTTTATGATTTCAGGAATTGCTTGGAATAAATCAGTTGAAAGTCCATAATCTGCTATTCCAAATATAGGAGCTTCGGCATCTTTATTAATAGCGACTATCACTTTACTATCTTTCATACCGGCCAAATGTTGAATCGCTCCTGAAATACCTACCGCTATATATAATTCTGGTGCAACCATTTTTCCTGTTTGTCCTACTTGGTATTCATTTCCAATATAACCTGAGTCCACTGCAGCTCTTGACGCCCCTACTGCAGCGTTCAATTTATCAGCCAAGTCATAAAGTAATTTAAAATTATCAGAGTTTTCCATACCTCTTCCACCTGAGACGACAACTCTGGCATTGCCTAAATCAGGTCGGTCACTTTTGGAAACCTCTCTACCAATAAATTTTGTGTGAGTTTCATTATCTAAAAATTGGACTTCTTCAGTGGAAGCATTGCCCCCGCTTTCTTCACATTTATCAAAGGCAGTTGGGCGAATAGTAAGCAAATTAATTGGTTGATTTGTTTCAACTGTTGATATGGCATTACCTGCATAGATAGGTCTGACGAAAGTATTATTATTTTTGATTTCTGTAACATCACTGATCTGAGTGACATCTAATAGCGCTGATAATCTCGGGAGGAGGTTCTTTCCAAAAGTTGAAGCTGGGGCTAAGATATGACTGTAGTTTTTTGAAATATTGGCAATTATTGGTGCCATGATTTCAGGAATTGGATTTTCTAATTTTTCATGATCACATTTTAAAATTTTTGATACTTCTTGTAGAGATTGACAATTGTTAATCAAATTATCAATACTGTTACCTAAAATTATAAGATGTATCTCATCATTAAATTTTGTAGCTGCCGTAATAATATTTAATGTTGAACTTTTTAAATTATTATTATCGTGTTCGGCTATTACTAAAACTGTCATTTAAATAACTTTTGCCTCATATTTTAATTTTTGCACTAATTCTCTAACATCGCTGACCATTATACCTGCCTCACGCTTAGGTGGTTCGACTACATTTAAAACTTTAATTTTTGATTCAGTATCAATACCAAGTGTATCTATTTCAATAATATCAAGAGGTTTCTTTTTAGCCTTCATAATGTTTGGTAAGGATGCAAATCGAGGCGTATTCAATCTTAGATCGCATGTTAAAACAGCTGGTAAACTAGTTTCAAGTTTTTCAATTCCCTCATCTATCTCTCTTGATATGAGTAATTTATTATCTTCTATTTTTAGTTCAGAAATAAAGCATCCTTGTGGCCAATTCATTAAAGCAGATAAAATTTGACCAGTTTGATTAGAATCATCATCAATAGCTTGTTTGCCCAATAAAACTAAATCAGGATTTTCTTTTTCAATTATTTTAACTAGAGTTTTCGCTACAGCCAGAGGTTCTAAAGTGTTTGAGCTCTTAACTAAAATTGAGCGATCAATACCCATAGCCATAGAAGTTCTGAGCACATCTTGAGATTTATCATCACCTATGGTAACTGCGACAGTCTCAGTCGCTGACCCCTGTTCTTTTAGTTTAACCGCCTCCTCAATAGCATTTTCATCCGGTGGATTAACAGACATTTTTACATTCTGTGTTTCAACTCCAGAGTTATCACTTTTAACTCGAATTTGAACTTTGTAATCAACTACTCTTTTGACGGCAACTAAAACTTTCATTTGGAATTGAATAAAATAAACTATGTAAAATAAGTTACAAGATCCAAACGAGTATGAATAAAATAAAAAAAAAGAAAATTTATAAAAATATTTATGAGCTAGAGATAAATTTTGATCAAAAAGATAAGTCTAAAAAAATTAAAGAAAACTACATTTTTAACGGAAGAAGCGTCTCAGCAATCTGTTTTAATAGAAAAATAAAAGTATTTTATTTTATCAGGCAATTTAGACCTAATTACTTTTTTAATAACACTAAAAGATATCCCTTAGAAATAGTAGCAGGTGGGATTAAAAAAAAAGAGACCAGTAGACAGGCGGTCCTAAGAGAAATTCATGAAGAACTAGGTGTTCAAGCTTTATCGGTCAAAAAGATAGATACACTTATCATCGCCCCAGATTGCCTAGAAGAAATTACTGATATTTATTTGGCTGAGGTGCCTATAATTAAAAAATTTAAGATTATTAATACTGAAGAAGGGGAGTATATAGATATATTGCCTCTTAAAAAAAAAGAAATTCTGGACCTTATTGATAGTAAAAAAACACAAAATATAGTTACTAAATTTGCTTTATTAAAAATAAAAGAACTTAAGCTTTAATATTCTTCATTTCAGGATCGTAAAGAGCTTTTAAATGCACCTTGCAAGGCACCATCTCAGTTGCAATTTCTAATTCATATTCACCATCTAAAACAAATTGGTTATCTATAAATTCTGAGCTTCTAATATACCCATATCCAACAGATTGCTTGATAGTATAGCCATATCCCCCGCTTGAAAGCCAACCAACCTGTTTCCCATTTCGGTAAATAGTTTCTCTCCCAAGAAGTATTTGTTTTGGATCATCGACAGTAAAAGCTGCAAAAATCTTCTTAACGCCATTTTTCTTTTGATCAAGTAATGCTGATTTACCAATAAAATCTTTATTACTTTTTAATTTGACTGCCCACCCCAATCCTGCTTCCAATGGGGTGTGATCGGGACCAATATCTGAACCCCAGGCTCTATAGCCTTTTTCCAATCGGCAAGCCTCAATACATCTATATCCTGCGTTAACTAGACCGAATTCTTCACCTGCTTCAAATAATTTATCATATACATAATTCGCATCTTCTATTGGGAAATGAAGTTCCCATCCTAATTCACCCATATAGGTTATGCGAATGGCTTTAACTATTTTATCGCCAATATTAACTGATTGAGCTGTAGCAAAAGGAAATTTTTCATTTGAAAGATCATTCGATGAAACCTTTTCTAAGATTTGTCGTGAATTGGGTCCCATAAGTGAAAAAACAGATTTTTGATAAGTCACATTTTCAATTTTTACATCAGGAAATTCTGTGAGATTACTTTTTATCCAATCAAAGTCGTGGGTCATAAAGCCAGTTCCTGTTACTAAATAAAAACAATCATCTTCAATACGAGTAATGGTGACATCACACTCAATGCCCCCATGGTTATTTAACATTTGAGTATAAATAGTTGAGCCGATCCCTTTATTGATATTATTTGCACAAAGATACTCCAGAGCATCTAAGGCTTGAGGCCCTGATATTTCAAACTTAGCAAATGATGTTTGATCAATTAATACAGCTTTTTCCCTAGCTGCTTTTACTTCTTCGCCAACTATCTCAAACCAATTTTGACGATCATATGTGTAATGATCAACTGATTCCATTGATTTAGGAGCAAACCAATTCGGTCTCTCCCACCCTAGTTTTTCACCAAAACAAGCATTTGCATTTTTTAAATTCTCATAAATTGGAGATTGTTGAAAAGGCCTTCCTGAAGAATGCTCTTCGAATGGCCAAGCCATGGTATAATGTTTTGCATATGCTTCATAAGTTCTTTTTCTCACCCATTCAAGATCTTGGTGAGGTTTACCAAAACGTCTAATATCTACAGGCCATAAATCATAAGGTGGTTGACCATTGGCTATCCATTCGGCTAATGCCATGCCTGCGCCGCCACCAGCAGCTATCCCATAAGCATTAAAACCTGCGCCCACATAAAAATTCTTTAATTCTGGACTCTCCCCTAAAATAAAATTTCCATCTGGAGTAAAACTTTCTGGACCATTAATTAAATCTTTAATTCCTGCTGTTTCTAATTTTGGAACTCTACCCAGGGCATTATTCATTATAAGTTCAAAGTGATCATAATCAGAGTCTAACAAAGAAAAATGAAAATCCTCAGGAACAGATTTTTCTGCCCACGAGATAGGATTGGGCTCATATCCTCCCATGACAAGACCACCTACTTCTTCTTTAAAATAAATTAAACGATCAGGATCTCTTAAAGTTGGGAGATTAGATGCAACTCCCTCGATTGGTTCTGTTACCATGTATTGATGTTGAAATGAAACTAAAGGAATATTTACTCCAACTGTTTCAGCAAATTGTCTAGACCATTGTCCACAGCAACAAATTAATTTTTCACAATTTATAATCCCTCTATCAGTTTCGACACCAGCAATAATGCCATCATCTAAAATAATTTTTCTAACTCTTGTCTCCTCTAAAATTTGAGCTCCATTATTTTTTGCACCTTTGGCTAGAGCTTGTGAGATATCGGTAGGATTAGCTTGACCATCTGTAGGCAAAAATGCTGCGCCATGAACATCCTCGATATCCATTATTGGCCAGAGATCTTGAGCTTCTTTTGGAGATAATAATTCCATTTGCAATCCAAAAGAATGAGCGGTCGTTGTTTGTCTAAGCACTTCCTGCCAGCGTTCTTTATTACAAGCAAGACGTAAACCACCATTCATCTTCCACCCTGTGCTAAGTCCCGTTTCCTTCTCTAAGCGGTTATATAAATCAACGGAATATCCTAAAAGTTGTGTGATATTAGCATTAGTTCTAAGTTGTCCAACTAAGCCAGCAGCATGCCAGGTGCTACCTGAGGTGAGTTTTCCACTCTCAATTAAACAAACTTCTAACCCAAGATGAGCCAAGTGGTAAGCAGTTGAGCATCCTACGATGCCGCCTCCAACAATAATAATTTTAGAATTAGTAATCATTTATAATCTATCAAACGCGTCATTAAATTTACTCAAATTTTCTTGAGTGTATTCTCCGTAATCAAAATCTAACTTAGATGTTATTTCTGAAACCATACTCCACATTGTCTCTCTGAGCAAACTAGCTGTTTTCATTGAGTCATATTTTAATAAAAAGTCATTTGATATAGATTTTTCATAATACATCTCTAAAGCCTCTTTCTCTAAATCTTGTTTAAAATCATTATTTGAAGCTAATCCACCAATATCAAATAAAGGATCATTAAAACCTCCGTATTCCCAATCAACAACCCATATCTTAGACCCATCATCCAAAAAATTTGCTGCTAGAAAATCATTATGTCCAAAAACTATTTCTCTGGGAGAAGATAATTTTTCTAATTTGGATGCTTTGAGTAACAGATCATCAATCTTATTTTGATGAATACTATGATTTGATCTCAAAAAATTGGCATAATATTTGATTACGTGAAAAACCCAAAAAATAGCTGGTTGCCCAGATAAAAAATTAGGAATTTCATTATGAATTTTTTTTATTACGGGAATGATCTTCTCTAAGTTTTTTTGAACTCCTTTAGGATCCAGGGTTTCACTTTCGATAAATTCTAAAACTAGTACCCCTTGTTCACTATGAATTAACTTTGGAGATACCCCAATTTCATGTGCTGCTTTACTGACATTGATTTCATTGGATCTATAAACTAAGTGTTCAGGTATATCCTGCCCTAATCGAACAACTAATTTTTCATTGCCGTGATTTACTAGAAAATTTAAATTAGTGATACCTCCCTCTAAAGGATTTATAGTCAAGTCATTTTTCCAAATAGATAAAGTTTTTATCTTCTCTATAGCATCCATAAAATTAACCTAATAGAATCTAGTTTGATTACTACCCATTAAAATATATTTATCTTTGTGAATCTTTCCAGTTGGGATGATAAAAAGATTCTAAATTTGAAGGTGATAATTGGTCTCTACCTAAAATGTAATCAGATGCTTTTTCTCCTGTCATAATAGAAGGTGCATTCAAATTACCATTAGTAATACGAGGAAAAATAGAAGAGTCAGCTAAATACAAATTTGATACCCCTTTTACTCTGCAGTTATTTTCTACAACTGCAGATGGATCATCTTTTTGGCCTATTTTACATGTGCCACAAGGATGATAAGCAGACTCACAATTATTTTTTATAAATTCATCCAAGCCTTCATCAGAGATGACTTCATCTCCAGGCTGAATTTCTGGACCTTTGAAAGGTTTTAATGCATTTTGGCTTAAAATCTCTCTACTTAATTTCAATGCTTTACGAAATGTAGGGAAATCATTTTCATGGCTCATGTAATTGAATTTAATCTTGGGTGCTATTTTAGGGTCAGAAGATTGTATTCGCACATAACCTCTAGAATCAGAGCGCATTGGCCCAACATGTAACTGGAAACCATGTCCTTCACTTGGAGCCTTTCCATCATAACGAATGGCGACTGGAAGAAAATGAAATTGAATATCGGGATATGGAATATTTTTATCAGAGCGAATAAATCCAAGAGTTTCAAATTGATTAGATGCGCCAGGTCCACTTTTAAAAAATGTCCATTGCATTCCAATTAATAATTTAGATATAGGATTTAAATATTTATAAAGTGTGATGGGCTGTAAACATTTAACCTGAAAGTAAACCTCTAAATGATCTTGTAAATTTTCTCCTACTCCAGGGCTATGGCATACAACAGGAATTCCTAAATCGTTTAGTTGTTCTGCACTTCCTATACCAGATCGTTGTAAAATTGCAGGACTGTTAATAGATCCTGCTGATAAAACTATATCTTTTTTAACTTTAATTATTTTACTTTGACCTTGATGAGAAAACTGAACTCCTACGGCTTTTTTATTTTCAAAAATAATTTTTTCTACTAATGCTCCTGTAAGCAGTTGTACATTTTTCTTTTTTAAAGCAGGTCTCAAATATGCTTTAGCAGCAGAAAACCTAGAGCCTTTCCAAACAGTCATATCCGCTGGACCAAATCCCTCTTGTCGATGACCATTATAATCCTCTGTTGACTTGTAACCTGCCTCTTCAGAGGCTTTAACAATTGCAGAGTGCAATGGGTTGTCCCTTTTACCTCGAGAAACTTGCAAAGGGCCATTATCTCCTCGAAATGCTGATTGAAAACCATGACTTGTTTCCATTCTTTGAAAGTAAGGAAGGACATTTCTATAATCCCATTCGGTTGCTCCATTTTGTGCCCAGTAATGATAATCCCCAGGATTGCCTCTAACATAAATCATTCCATTAATTGAAGAAGATCCGCCGATTACTTTACCTCTAGGACATACGATAGATCGATTATTTAAATTGGGTTCAGGTTGGGCTTTATAACCCCAATCATACCGAGACATATTCATAGGGTAAGATAGAGCTGCAGGCATTTGAATAAATGGTCCGATATCAGTTCCACCAAATTCCAAAACAAGAACCTGATTGATTCCGTTTTCTCCCAGTCTATAAGCTATAGCTGATCCAGCAGAGCCCGAACCAATGACTATGTAATCTGGATTTGAGAAATGTGACATTGCCAATTAATATATTTGATTATCAATAGAGTGAAAGATTTATGTAAATTTTAAATAGATATTATTTTCTCAAAAGCTTATAAATATTATCCTGACATGTATAAACAGTTTTCACATAGAAACGAAGGCGCTCTAAAAGATAATAATAAAGCCGATGAATGGCTTAAATAAACTATTTTGAAGTTAAAACTTTATACCAACTCGCATAGTGTTTCATGCTCAAAAGTAGAGTTTGCCCTAGATTTTAAATCAATTGAAATAGATAAAATTGAGGCCATAAACAATTATGGTGCTTTTTCACCAACTGCCACTGTGCCATGTTTATCTATTGATGGTTTGATGATTTCAGACTCTGGCGCAATTTTGGAATTTCTTGAAGAGAAATATCCGAAACCTACTCTTTTGTCAAACGAGGCCCATATTAACTCTAGAATTAGATTCATAGCAAAATTAGTAGATGAAAAGTTAGTTGGGAGCATCAGAAAGCTTTTTAGTCTAGTTAAGGCCACCTCACATCCATCAGATAGTTTGATGATCGAAAATATTTTCAAAGAAATGGAAAATCATCTTCAGTTGATTAATGAGATCAGAAAAGAAAATAGATATTTAGCCTCTGACTCAATTAGCTTATCAGATTGTAACACCCCAGCATTTTTTGCTATGCTTAAAGAATTTGAAATCCATTTTAATAGACAGGCAATGAGACCAGAAGAAATAAAGAATTATGAAAGCATCATTGAAGTTCATAAAAATCTTTTTAAAGAATATAAACGTTATGGCTTTGAAATAAGAACATGGATAGCTAACAAATTATTAACATGAGTATTTGGGGAAAACTACTAGCTGGTACTTTTGGATTTGCTCTTGGTGGACCTATTGGTGCTCTTTTAGGTGTTATTGCTGGCCACAGCGTTGATAAAATAAGAAGTCAATCTGATACTTATCAAGAAGGTATTCAATCAACTCAAGAGGTTATTACGGTTGGTGTTATCATTCTTGCTGCAAAACTAGCGAAGGCAGATGGTCAGGTTACTGCGGATGAAGTTTCAGCATTTAAAGAAAAATTTCAAATACCTCCAAACTTTCAAAGTGATGTTGGAAAAATTTTTAATGAAGCAAAAAAATCATCTGAAGACTATCATCAATACGCCCAACAGCTTGGAATGATTTTTAGAAATCAAACTCAAGTCTTAGAGCAAATTATTAATCTCTTATTTTACATTGCAGAAGCAGATGGAGAAATTAGTAAACCAGAAATTCAATTTATTGAAGGTTGTGCTAAATATTTTGGCTTACAAAGAAATCAATATGAAAGCATTCAATCTCTATGGCTAGATAAACAAATTAATCCTTACAAAATCCTAGGAGTTGAAAAAGAAGCTACAAATGAGGAAATTCGAAAAAAATGGATACAATTGAGTAAAGAGTTACACCCTGATCAATTAAGAGCCCAGGGTGTACCTCAAGAATTAATCATTAAATCTGAAGACAGACTATCCGAGATAAATCAAGCCTACGATAAAATAAAAAGTTTGCGCAAGATCAATTAGATTTTTTTTAATTGATCTGCTTTGGATTTGCCTTTGTCTTCAACAACTTCAAATTCGACTTTATCGCCTTCATCTAGGCGGTCTAATCCTGCTTGTTGAACAGCTGTGATGTGAACAAAGATATCTTTATCTTCGCCATCAGGGGCAATGAACCCAAAACCTTTTTTTGGGTTAAACCATTTCACTGTTCCAGTAGCCATTCGTATTACCTTTCTTAAATTATAAGGATAACAAACATCAAATCGTCAAACTAAGTTTTTTTGGGGAACAAAATTTTATAATTTAATTATAGTTAGCCTTAAATAGTACAAATAGATTAATATACATATTTGAATGAAAAACAATCCCAAATTAGCAAGGTAAATAAAAGAAATGATCGAACTTAAACATAAAAATCAGGGATTTTCATCAGTATACAAAATATTAACAAATCAAAAAATCTATAAGATTTATAATCACATAGCCTTTTCTCAATATTTTAGACTAGGATTAATAAAATTTAAGAAACTTTATTATGAATTATATCAATTAAAATTAAGCGTTAAACATAAAGTTATTGCTAATAGAATTATCGAAATTGAAGAAATAGAATCTGATCAAGAACTTAATATCAAAAAATTATTTAATAGTGAAAAATTATTGAAAAGTTTTCTAAAACAAATTAATAAAATAGGTTTCATAAATCAAAAGGTTTCATCAAAAAAAATAATTCATGAAATTGAAAACTATACTAAGAACAACTCTCAACATCAGAAGATAGATAAAAAAATAAATGAATTAAAAAAATATTTAAATATTTATAATCAAAATAAAATTTGTCATGGAGACTTGCATCTAGGAAATATCATCATTAATAAGAATAGATTCTTTTTTTTAGATTGGGATTATTTTGTACTATCTTCTTACGGGTATGATTTAGCTATGTTTGCTTATTTAGAAAAATTGAGTAAAAAACAAATAGAAAAGATTTCACTCTATTCAAAAGTATCTTTGGAAGAAATCTATCACTACTTACCTATCTGCCAACTTTTAGATTACTTATATCTCTCATTAACATATAAGAAAAATAATGAGGTAGTAAAAAAGTTAAAATTAAAAGTTGATAAGTTTATTTCAAGTAATCTCTGAAAGATTTATATTTAGATAATTCTTCAAAAGTTAAAACTTTGTTGCCGGCAATTCTTCCTTTATGAAGGAAAACAAAAGAATTAGTAACTAACTTTAATTCTTCAATTAAATGACTACTTATTAAAGTAAGCTGATTTGGAGTTTTTTTTGTCATAGATACAACATCTTTATAAAGATTATTTCTAAGACCAGGATCTAGAGAATTAAAAGGCTCATCTAGTAGTAATAATGATTTTTTTCTAATCAAACATCGTGCAATTGAAACTCGCTGTTGCTCACCACCTGATAATAAATTTAGTTGAGTATCCATATCAAGTTTTACGGAAAGTTTTTTTAATATGTCTTTTACTATTTTTAAGTTATGTGATGATTTTCTCATCTGAGGATCAATACCTAAAATTATATTCTGAAAAATAGATAGGTGATCAAAGTTATTAAAATTTTGAAATAAAATTGAGAGATCTCTTTGAGAAGGATCTAATCTATTTAATTTTGAATTATTATAAATGATTTTTCCAGATTGAGGCTCTATAAAACCAGCTATGAGATTCAAAAGTGTCGATTTGCCTGAGCCACTTCTTCCTACAACACCCACAATTCCAGTTTTACTGATCTCTAAATTAAAGTTCATATCAAAAGAACCAAATGAACAAGTAAGTTTATCTAATATAAGCATTTCTATTCAGGAACTTACTTGGTAAATACATTATAAAAAAAAGTGAAATTATAAATAACGATAATATAAAAAAAGCATCGTCATATTTATAGTTATTGTATAGCTGAGAGATAAATAGTGGAATAGTTCGAAAAGAGCTATCATTGAAAATAGTAATTGAGGTTAAATCACCTAAGCTTAAAACAAAAACAGCTGAAATTATTAAAACTAATTCATTTTTAATTTTGGGAATGTCAATTTTTATTAATCTTATAAAGGGTGAAATACTGAGAATTAAACATAGCTTAGACTCATGAAAATAATTTTCAATAAATTTGCTTGATAGAAATACAAAAACTATAGGCGTAATAAAAAAACTATTGATTACAGAAACAATGAGAAAATTTGAAAAAATAAAATTTAAATTAAAATTTAAATAAAAAATAATTGAAGAAAGAGCTAGAGAAGGAATAAAAAGAAGAATTGTTATCGAGAGAAAAGTAAATTTTTGTAATTTACTATTTTTTTCAATAAACGATCTATAAGTGTATAAGGCTGAAAGTGATATAAAAACAGACAATAAAACAGATAAAGTTGAAATCATTAAGCTATTCAAAATACTATTAAGAAAACCTATTGATAAGATTATTTGAGCATTAAAATTAAAAAGACCTTTAATCAAGATTAGAAAAGGTATCAAAAAATAAAATACGATCACATAAAAAGCCAATGAGATTAAATTGTTTTTTGGAAATCTTGTCATGGATGATTTATTAAAATTGAATGATTGATCATAATTTTGGTTAAACATGATCAAACTTGATAAAAATAACATTAAAATTAATTGAATCATACCGAGGGTAATTCCTGAATACAGGTCAGCATTAAAAATGATTGATTGATAAATTGAAAGTTCAATCGTCACCAAATTTGGTGATCCTGAAAGTAGATAAAGTATCGTGAAATTACTTGCACAAAAAATTAAGGTTAAAATAACAATAGACCTATATCCTTGAAATAAATACCCTCTAATTTGCAACCTCACTGCCGTCCAAAAGGAAATATTATTTGACTTTAAAATTTTGATATAGTTGTCTGGAAGATTAACTAATTTTCGAAAAAAGAAATTGGCATTAAAGGCTATGTTAAAATACGAAGTGACATAGATAATTCCAATAAAAGAGAAAATTTTGAAATCATAATCTAAGGAAAAAAGACTCAAAAATTTGCTTAAAACACCATTAGAGCTGTAAAAAAAGATGATGCCAAAAGAAACAAAAATTACTGGTAAAATAAAACAAAAATTTAAAAATGCAGAGATCAATCTTTGATTTTTCCCTGAAAGATACAAAATTAAACTAAATATAAATCCTAAAACAGAAGAAAAAAATGTAGCAGTAGTAGCTTGAAAGAAAGTAAAAAATATAGTCTTTGAATACTTTAAAAAATTAAAAATATAATTATCAGATGCTGTAAGGAAAAAAGAAAATCCAGTTAGAAATATGAAAAATAGAGTAACTAAATAAAAATAATATGGAAGCCTAACAAAATAGGCCCCCATAAAATTAATAGATTTATTCACCTAATGAAGATTCCCAATTTGAAATCCATTTTTCTTTTTGAGCAAGAGATGGAAAAACCTGATCTAATGACTTTGGTTTTGGCGCTGCACTATAAAATTCACTCTGAGAGTTTTGAAGATCAATCACTGGATACATCCAATTACCTTGTGGTATGTGTTTTTGGAAGTCTTCAGATAAAGAGAATTCTATAAAGGTTCTTGCTAACTCAATGTTAGAAGCATTATTTAAAATACCCATTACTTCAATTTGAATAGCATGTCCTTCCATCATATCTAATGATTGATAATTTGAATTACCTTCTATTAATGAGTGATAAGCGGGAGAAGTTGTATAACTTAAGACGATATCACTTTCTCCTTCTAAAAATAACCCATATCCGTCAGACCAACTTTTTGAGGTAATAACAATTTGATCTTGTAAATTTTTCCAAAACTCAACTGCATCATCTTGGAAAACTTGATCTATCCATTTAGCTAATCCCAAACCCGGCGTGGAATATCTGGGATCCATTATTATAATAGAAATTTCATTTCTTGAGGCTAGTTCCTCAAAAGATTGAGGTGGCATAGAAAGTTTTGTTTGATCATAAATAAAACTGAAGTATCCATAATCAAATGGGGTAAAAAATTTATTATCCCAATTTAAATCTAAATTAAATTCTTCTATTTGATGTTCTAAAAATAAATCATTTTCTTCAGCCTCTGTAATTAAAGAGTCATCTAAACCTAGAAGAACATCAAAGCCTTCATTGTTTTTTGTGAGCTTAACTCTTGATAAAAGAGCCCCTGAAGAGTCTGCGGTACTCCAAATTAAGTCACAATTACAAATAGACTCAAATTCTTTTTCTATATTAGGTCCAGGGCCCCAATCAGAATTAAAAGATCCATAGGTTAAAACTTTTAATTCCTCTTTAGCAAAAACTTGAAGAGGTAATAAAAGTAAAATAGTAAGTAGTTTTAAGTTCATCGTTAATCCTTTCATTAACAAGGAACCAAGATTGCACACTGGTAGGGAAATCAACTTCCTACGCCGGCATTATCCGGTTCAGGTTCTAGGGTTAAGGAAATCCTCTCTCAGCTTTTTTATAAGCACCCCTGTTACAGAGATCATAACAAGAAGCTATGTTTATTTAAAGACATATATTTACATATTGATAAATATTGTTAATTTGAGTGACCATGAAGATGATTAGTAATTTTTTTGATGGAAAGCTCATCGCGAGTGAATCCTCAGACAAACTTCCTTTGTACAAGCCTACTACTGGGGAAGAATATGCCCAAATACCCGTAACTACAGATAAAGAATTTGAATTAATTATTGATAAAATGAAAAATGCCCAAATCTCATGGGCGAATACTCCAGTTACCAAAAGAAGTGCAATTTTATTCAAATTTAAAAGTTTAATTGAAAAAAACTTTGATGAAATTGCTCGTATCATCTCTGAAGAGCATGGAAAAGTATTCTCAGATGCTAAAGGTTCTCTTCAAAGGGGGTTAGAGGTTGTTGATTTTGCTTGTGGAATACCTCATCTTTTAAAAGGAAATCATTCCATAAATGTAGGAACAAACGTTGATTTATTCGACATAAAACAACCATTGGGAATTTGCGCAGGAATAACTCCTTTCAATTTTCCTGCAATGGTTCCGATGTGGATGTTTCCAATGGCTATTGCTTGTGGAAATGTGTTTATGCTCAAGCCCTCGGAAAAGGTACCACAATGCTCTTTAAAGTTAGGAGAATTATTGCATGAAGCAGGCTTGCCTGAAAATGTTCTCACTATAGTTAATGGAGATAAAAGAGTTGTAGATAATATATTACAATCTCCTGATATCGCATCAGTTAGTTTTGTAGGCTCTACTCCTGTAGCAAAGTATATTTATACAGAGTGTGCAAAGCACAATAAACGCGTACAAGCTTTAGGTGGTGCCAAAAATCATATGTTAATTATGGAAGATGCAAACTTAGAGGATGCTGTAAATGGTTTAATTGGTGCTGCTTTTGGTTCGGCTGGAGAAAGATGTATGGCTACTTCTGTCGCTCTGCCTATTGGTAAAATTCAAAAACCATTCATGGAACTTTTAAAAGAAAAAGCATCTCAAATTAAAGTTGGTGAGTCTCTGGATCCACAAAGTGAAATGGGTCCTCTCATCACCAAAGAGCATCAAAAAAAAGTTTTAAATTATATTGAAAAAGGAATCTCTGAGGGCGCTATTCTTGAAATGGATGGACGAAACTTAAATCTGCAAGGTTTTGAAAATGGTAATTTTGTTGGCCCAACAATTTTTAATAATGTTTCAACTGATATGACGATTTATAAAGAAGAAATCTTTGGTCCTGTTTTATCCGTTGTAAATTTAGATAATTTTGATGATGCATTAAAAATTATTAATAATCATGAATTTGGAAATGGTACTTCTATTTATACTTCTAACGGTACTTTTGCTCGAAACTTTATGAAAGATGTCCAAATTGGCATGGTTGGTATTAATATTCCTATTCCTGTTCCCTTGTCTTTTTATAGTTTTGGAGGTTGGAAAGGGTCTATTTTTGGAGGTCATGGCATGCATGGAGAAGAGGGAATTAATTTTTATACTAAAAGAAAAACAATTACCTCAAGATGGCCAGAAGATGTCGCAGGGGCTTCTCTAAACATGCCAACTGTGAAATAATCAAATCATGGATAAATTTAAAGATAGAGAAAGAGCTTTTGAAGCTGAACAAAGTCATAAAGAACAATCAGAGTTTGATAAAAGAAACTCAAGAAATAAAGTTTTTGCTGAATTTATTCTTGACCATATTGGTCAACAAGGAAATCAAGAGTTGCTTAAAGAAATAGTTCTCTCTGATCTTGAAGAGCCAGGTGATGAAGATATTATCAGAAAGTCTCTTGATGTTATCTCACATCATAACGGCTCTCTAACTAGAGAAGATCTTCTAAAAAAATTATCTGAAATATAGATAGCTAATTACCAACTACCTGTGTTTTCCATGCTTGACCAAGGTTCTTGTGGTTCAAGACTGTCTCCCTTTTGAAGCAATTCAATTGATATGCCATCAGGTGATTTTACAAAAGCCATGTGTCCGTCCCTAGGAGGGCGATTAATAACCACACCATTATTTTGAAGTTTTTGGCAAATTTCATAAATATTGTTTACTCTAAACGCAAGGTGGCCAAAGTTTCTGCCCCCAGAATATTCTTCTTTATCCCAATTATAGGTAAGTTCAATTAAAGGTTTTCTATTTTGTTCGGCAAGATTTTTATCTTCGGGGGCGCACAAAAAAATAAGTGTAAACCTACCCTTTTCATAATCTTTCCTAGAAAATTCCATTAGTCCCAATTTATTGCAATAAAAATCTAGAGAAGCGTCGACATCACTTACTCTGATCATTGTGTGTAAAAATTCCATAAGAATTTATTATCAAAAAATAAAAAGAATGTCTAATTGCAACTATTAATAAGAATAATTTAAATATAAATTAAACTTATGTCAGACCATTCCAAAATGAATAAAGATGAACAGTTCCTTCTTAAAATTGTTCAGCCTTCACTTTTAGGTTTTATGGATGGTTCTATTTCTACATTAGCCCCTGTATTTGGTTTTGCGGTATCAGGGGATGCCAAAACAGCCTTTATGGCAGGAACATTAGTTTCCGTCGGAGCTGGTATAAGCATGGGTCAAGCTGAAGCTATAAGCGATGACGGCAAATTAACTGGCAGAGGTTCCCCTGTTATAAGAGGCATTATTACTGGTGTGGCCACCTTTATCGGCGGCATGTTACACACGCTTCCATTTTTAATTGATGATATTTCACTAGCAAAAGATCTAGCTATTATAATCACAATTTTTGAACTCGCCCTGATAGCTATAATCAAATGGAAATATATGAAAAGCAAACTTTTAACAAGTTTTTGGCAAGTATATTTAGGTGGAGGACTTGTAATTTTTGCTGGAATATTTTTAGAGAGAATTATTTCCAGATTTTTAAATTAAAACTGTTTGTTTGCACCAAGTACAATTTGTTTTTTTAATACTCTTTCTCGATAGAAGATATAAGAAACACTCATAATAATAATTAATCCCCCGAACAAAACATTGAGCGTTATAAACTCTTGAAAAAATATATAGCCAATTAAAAAGGACCAAATAACTGAGGAGAAATCTAAAGGGGCCAATAATGAGGCATCAGCCATTTGAAATGATTTTGTTAGACAAATTTGAGCAATAAATCCTAAAAAACCTGAAGCAATCATAAAAATGAGATCATAGCCTTGAGGCCATATCCAAGTATCATCATAAAAAAATAGACTTATAACTGTACAAAAGGCAGTAAAAATCCAAACAGATAAAATATTATTATTTGTTAAAAGTATTTTTTTAAGAAAAATAACTGCAATTGATAAGAAAAAACTAGCTATTAATGGTAGGAAAGAGTAATTCGAAAATATTGCTGATCCAGGATTTAGAATAATAACAACTCCAATAAATCCAACGATCACTGCAATAATTCTTCTATAGCCAATTTTTTCTCCTAAAAAAAATACTGATAAAATTGAAATAAAAAAAACTGAGGAAAAACTAATTGTCTGCATTTCAACCAAAGGAACATATCTAATTGAAATAAAAAACAAACTCATAGCTGTTATTCCAATGATTGCCCTTCCTAAATGCAAAGGGTATTTATTGATAGTTGATATTTTAAGTTTTAAAAAATAAATAACAAAAAAAAGAGGAATCAAGGCAAAGAAATTTCTAAAAAAAACAACTTGAAATAATGGAATATGATCTCCAGTAGCTTTAATACATACACTCATGAGAACAAAAAATAAAACTGAAAGAGACTTATAGATAAATGCTGACATTAGAACAAAGTCACTATATTAAATATGCATGAATTTACTAATAGTTAATGGCTATGATAAAAAAGGATGGGGTAAACTTGCCAAGTACAAGTTACAGCCTATCTGCGAATTTTATAGAGATCAGTTAAAGCTAATTAATCCAAAATTAAAAACTACTTTTATTTACCCATCAATGGAATTGCAAAAGGAATATGATGATAGTTTTTTCCTATCATTTGATGGAATTGTGTGGACAGGTTCGAGTTTGAATATTTATGACAATACGAAGGAAATTAAAAATCAAATAAACTTAATGAAAAAATTATCTAAGCTGCCAGTTAGAATGTTTGGTAGTTGTTGGGGTATGCAAATGTATACCGTCTGTAACGGTGGGCAGGTAACTAAAAATATTAAGGGGCGCGAAATCGGAATTGCCTATCATATAACTTTAAATCAACAAGGAGTCTCCCATCCGCTCTATTCCAAAAAACCAAAAATTTTTGATGCATTTGCCTCACATGTCGATCATGTAACTTCATTGCCAAAAAATTCAAAAGTCTTATCAGACAATCATTATTCTATTCAGTCATTATCTACTTCAAAATTTTGGGGTACTCAATATCATCCAGAGTTTAATTTTAAATACACTGGCCAGATCATGAATGCTCGAAAAAAAATACTATTAGATGAAAAACTTTTTTCCAAAAATCAAATCGAAAAGACAATTCAAGACTTTAAGAGACCCAATTCCAATAGCTATAGTAAATCTATTTATGATTTTAAACTCAGAACTTTAGAGTTAGCAAACTGGCTAAAATGGATTAAATCTAATTAAAATACTTTTTTTAACTCTGATAGGTTTTTGCACTCAATTATAAAATCACCAAAATTTTTATAAGCAAAACCTTTAACTATCACTTTTTGATATTGATTAATCAAATCAGACCAATAATTGTTATAATTAAAAATAATGAATTTTTTATTTTTTATGATTCCTAATTGTAAAGCGCTTAATACTAATCCAATTTCTTCAATTGTACCGCCTCCCCCAGGAAGGGCTATAAAACTATCAGATAACCTTAGGAACTTTTTTTTTCTTTCTTCCATTGTTTTAGTGATGTGAAGTTCATCAACTTTATGATGAATAGTTTCTCGATGATCTAAGAATTTAGGAATAATTCCAGTAACATGTGCTTTATTCTTTAAAGCTGTGTTTGCTACTACTCCCATGAGTCCATTTTCCCCACCGCCATAAACAATGCCATATTCTTTTTTGGACAAATATTCAGTCACCCTTATTGCGACATCCTTATATCCCTTTTTTGAACCAAACATTGATCCACAAAAAATTGCCACTTTATGATTAGTTTTTTTTATTTTCATATATTAATGTCTACTATATTAATTATTAAACGATGAAAAAGAATAACAATATTCCTGAATTAAAAAAAGTAAGATTAAAAATTGATGAGATTGATAGCAAAATCATCAAATTAATTGCTGATCGTTTTAAAGAAATACATAAAGTCACCAAACTAAAAGATAATCATGATCAAATCATAGACCATGAGCGTATCACTCATATTTTAAAAACAGTTCAAACCAAGGCAAAAAAGAACAAGATCGATCCTGATATCACCACCAGAATTTGGCAAATCTTTATTCAAGAAGCTATAAAACTTGAATATGCAAAAATTAAAAAAACTAAATAACTGCTAAAACTAACATAACGAAAAGTATCGCTATTAAAATTGTAGCTGCAAAGCTCGGAGTAGT
>JBJKYU010000054.1:0-28162 GCA_045560885.1 Alphaproteobacteria bacterium | reverse complement strand
AAAAATTCTTTCTTTTCATTTTCATCAGAAATTTGTGAAATTTCTGATTCTATTTTTGCACTTACTAATAAAACTTCTGAATTATTTTTTTCAGCATACTCATCAATTTTTTTTGTGAATTCGTTTCCATCAACTGCTGAGTCTTCATCCACATTACAAACATATACTACTGGTTTAATAGAGATTAACTGAAAAGTATTAAGATATTCAATTTCATCTTTTTCAAGGTTACCTAATAATTGTTTTTCATTAGAGATAAGATTTATAGCTTTTTCTAAAATGATCACCTTTTTCTTTTCATCATCGGTCTTCTGAATTTTTTTTTGTTTTTGAAAGTTTTTTTCTAATATATCTAAGTCAGATAATGCTAATTCTGCGTTTATGATTTTTATATCTTCAAGAGGGTCTATCCTATTTTCAACATGTTGGATGTCAGAGTCCTCAAAACATCGAACTATATGAAACAAAGCATTTACAGATCTTATATGAGATAAAAAAGCATTTCCTAAACCTTCACCCTTAGAGGCACCTTTGACAAGTCCTGCTATATCGACTATTTCAAAGGCCGCAGGAATTATTTTTTGAGGGTTACAAATAGCAGACAAATTTTTAAGCCTATCATCAGGAACTCGAACTAATGAACTATTTGGATCAATTGTAGCAAAGGGATAATTTGCGGCTAGTGCTTGCTCATTTTCACATAACGCATTAAATAGAGTTGATTTCCCCACATTTGGAAGACCTATAATTCCACATTTCATATTTTAAATACCCAAATTCGATAAATGTTTTGAAACAAATATTTGAGAGAGGTTAAGATGTATGATTTCAAATAGTGCATATAAATCTTTTTTTTCATTTTCTTTAAAATTTCCGAGGACATGCTTGGTTACCATGTCTTTATGTCCAGGGTGCCCAATTCCAATTCTTAATTTCCAGTAATTCTCTCCAATTTTTCCAGAAATACTTCTTAAACCATTATGTCCAGCATTACCACCCGCAAACTTAATTTTTACCTCTCCAAGACCTAAATCAAGCTCATCGTATAAAACAAAAAGCTCATCACTTTTTTTTAATTTTGTTGTTTTTAGACTTAAAACTCCAAGACCAGACTCATTCATATAAGTTTCTGACAAAGCAATTTGACACTGAACTCCATCTAATAAAAATGAGTTAGATAATTTATAATGTTTAAATTTCTTAATACTTAAGTCCATTTTCTCAATGAGAAACTCACCAAGTAATAAACCAGCATTATGTCTGTTATATTTGTGTTTTAAAGTGGGATTACCTAAACAGAATAAAGTAAGCATACAGACAGATTATATTATTCTGCTGCTTTTTCTTCTTTCTTTTCTTCTGTTGCTTCTGTCTCTTCAGAAGCTTCTTCAGTAGCTTGAGGTTCTTTTTCTACTTTTGGAGCTTGGATAGTTGCTAGCATGAAGTCTCTTCCTAAAATTGTTGGCTTCATACCTTCACCCAATGTAACAGAGCTTAATCTGATATCATCTCCAACTTCTTTTCCTTCTAAAGAAATAACAAATTTTTCAGGAATATTATTAGCGAGACAGCTTAGTTCAATTTCTCTTCGAACAACGTTCAGGACACCACCTTGTTTTAATCCAGGTGAAGTTTCCTGATCAACAAACTCTACAGGAACAGAGATAACGATTCTTGTTTTATCATCTACTCTTTGAAAATCTACGTGGATAGGATGATTTTTAACTTTATGTCTTTGGATGCTCTTAACAACTACAGGTTCTTTCTTTTCACCCAAATCAACTTCAAAGATTTTTGAGTAAAATCCACCTTCTTCGAAACGTTTTTTCAATTGAATTCTGTCAACAGCAACCATAAGAGGATCAGCGCTTCCTCCATAAATGATTGATGGGATTAAACCATCATTTAAATAAAGATTCGTGTTGCCTTTTTTTCGTTCTTTTGCAGGTATATTTCCACTAATTTTCATAGGCTGAGTTTATACAATAAATTAATTAATTAATCAAATAGAGAAGAGATAGAAGTTTCGGTATTAATACGCATAATTGCCTCACCAAAAAGGGGAGCTACAGAGAGATATCGCATGGATTTGGGTACATCAAATGCAGGTTTTATTGAGTTTGTGCAAACCATTTCCTCTAACACAGACTTATTTATATTATCAAGAGCCTTGCCAGAATAGACTCCATGAGAGCAATAACCGTAAACACTGGTTGCTCCTTTATCTAACAAAGCTTTCGCGGCGTTGCAGATAGTTCCACCTGAATCAACCAAATCATCCACAATAATACATTTTTTATTTTCAACTGAGCCGATTACGTTCATAGCATTAGATAAACCTGGGGCATCCCTTCTTTTATCTATAATAGCCAAATCTGCATTTAATTTTTTAGCAAAGGATCTAGCTCTTAAAACTCCTCCAACGTCAGGAGATACAAATACTAAGTTGTCTTCTCTTTTTTTGTCTTTGATATCAGCAATAAAAAGATTTGTGGCATATAGGTTATCGAGTGGAATATCAAAAAATCCTTGTATTTGACCGGCATGTAAATCCATAGTCAAAACTCTATTTGCGCCAGCTGTAGTAATTAAGTTAGCAACAAGTTTTGCAGATATCGGTGTTCTAGGACCAGTTTTACGATCTTGGCGTGCATAACCAAAGTAGGGAAGCACAGCTGTAATTCTAGCAGCAGAACCTCTTTTCAACGCATCTATAGCCACTAAGAGTTCCATTAAATTATCATTTGCTGGAAATGAGGTAGATTGAATAAGAAAAACATCTTCTCCTCTGACGTTTTCTCCAATTTCCACAAATATCTCTTTATCGGAGAATCTAGTCATGGTTGTTTCTGCTAAAGAATTTTTTGTATATTGGGCGATTTCTTGGGCTAATTCTAGGTTGCTATTACCAGAAATTATCTTCATAGGTGGGTATGTTTATATATTAATTAAAACTTCAATCAAAACCTAAATTATAGAAATTAAATTTATATTTCTCCCATAGTCCTTCTGTTTTTTTTTCTTACTTTCACGAAAGCTAAAGTAATTCTTATCTAAGAAAGTATTCTTTTTTATATCATGCACTGATGAAATATTTGATTCTGATAGGATATATTTAGCCAATTTTGGCAAGTCGAAGTAAATTTTTTGCATTTGCCTGATAGCAAATCTTTGGTGTTGGGCTTTTAGTTTATTAACGAATTCCTCATTTACCTCATATGATTTCACTCTTATACAAGGCCCAATAATTGATTTTATTGACTTATTTTGAGCACCCAAGCTAATCATTTTTTTTACTGTATTCTGAATCACACCCTTAACTAATCCTTTCCATCCAGCATGCGCAATTCCAATTACCTGATTTTCAGGATCATAAAAGATGATTGGAAGGCAATCAGCGGTGGTTATCCCTAATATTAATGAATTATCTGATGTAACTAGAGCATCACATTTAGGATAAGGATTATTAGCTTTTGCGACCAAGCATTTATTGGAATGAAATTGATCAGGAATTATTAATTTCTTATCTTTTTTAAACAAAGATCTCTTAGCTAAATTTAAATTTAGTTTAACATTTTTTTTATCATCAAACGATTTAAGACCGCAATTTAAAGATTTATAAATTCCTCTTGAGGAGCCATGATTTTTGGAAAAAAATTTATAGCGCATAAATTTTTTCATACTGAATAAAATGAAATATTAAGGAATTGATCTCCCATATTTTCAAAGTGAGAGCTACCAAGCATATCTATAGTTTTATTGACCATATCTTTGTTTTCAGAATAAGTATTTTGATTTAAATAATTTTCAAATAGTTCTTTTTGAGAAATGACCTTAGGTTTAAAAGTATCAAAATTGTCTTTTAAATATTCAAAATTAACTCCAAATGAATAGTCAATATTTTCGAATTCTTCAAATAAATTAACCTTCTTATGATTTGATATCAGTCTAAGTGTACTTTTTCTAGGAAGTTTTAAGTACCCATAATCAGTTGTACTAAAAAAAAATTTTTTTTTTAATTTTTGTTTTAATTGTATTAAGAGATTATCAATTAAGACTGAATGTTCTAGTATGTCTTTATCTTCAAATTCATAATTCGAATATCTATTTTTCAAGTGTGCAGAAATTAAATTTTCTTCATACACTAATTTATATTCATTATTAATTTTTGTTATTTTTATTTCATTGAAATTTTTATTTTGATGAATGTATTGTTTTGATCCAAAAGCATCGAAGAATTCATTAGAATAAAAAAACGTAGTAATACTTGAATTAATTTTAATATTTTGCAAATCATCAAAAACCTCAGCTGAGGGTATCTTTTTTTTTATCTCTTTGATGAAGAAATCACTTTTCTCTAACATCGAAATTTTTTGAACTTCTATCTTTTTTGATTTTAAATAGTTTAAGATATCAAGAGTCAAATATCCGTTACCTGGCCCAAATTCAATTAAATGAACTTTTTTTGTATCAGGAAATACAGATAAAAATTGATTAGTTAGACATATACCAAATAAAGATGATATTTCTGGCGATGTAATAAAATGTCCTGTGTTTCCAATTTTTTGTATTTCTTCAGAATTATAAAACCCATCTTTTTTTGAGAAGTTAGATATCTCAACAAAATCTTGGATGCTTATACTTCCGGAGGCTCTTATAGCCAAATCTATTTTTTGTTGTACAGACATAAATATAAAATCATCAAACCAATGAATAAAATTGGAATGCTTAAAATCTGACCTTGAGTAAAAAGATTATATTTTATTCCAATTTGAACATCTGGTTCCCTTAAGTATTCAATTAGAAATCTTACGATCGAATAATTAATTAAAAAAATACTTGTTATTAAACCTTTTGGAATTTTTTTTAATAATTTAAAAATACAAAATAAAATTATAAAAGGAATAAGACCTTCGAATACTGCCTCATAAATTTGAGATAAATGTCTATAAAATTCTTCTCCTGAATACCGAATACTTATAAAAAAATCAGTTTTTCTACCAATGAGTTCTTGATTTACAAAATTAGATAATCTTCCTAAAAAAATTCCTAAGGGAGCAGTAATACTTAATAAATCAGCAAGTAGAAATAATTTAATGGAATAAATTTTGGTGAATATAATTGTGGTCAATATAATTCCAAATAGAGCCCCATGAAACGACATTCCACCTTCCCAAACTTTTAATATATCTAGGGGGTTAGATGAATAAAATGAAAAATTATAAAAGATAACATAGCCTAATCTTCCACCAATAATTACTGATAAAAATAAATAAAAAAATAAATCATCTAATTTCTTTTTATCTAAGTTAAAATCATTAAGATGAGATGCTGCAAATACATAAAAATAAATAAAACCCAATATATAAGAAAGACTGTACCAACGAATGGCTAAGCCAAAAAATTCAAAAGCTACCGGGGATAAAAATTCAGGATATTCAAACACTTTAAAAATTAATAATACAACTTATGTCTCCTACAAAGACAAACTTTATTTACACTTATCCAAAGTTATATATACAGGGTTAGATTTTCTTGAATTGGCTCAATCTTTAAGATCAGATTTTAAAAGACTTAAACCTTACCTCGCAAATATTCGAAAATTAAAATAAGTATTTTACTAACAACTTTATACTATATCTAGTATGTTATAGGTGTTTATTTGTGATATATATGGTGTATGACTAAAAAAAACATTGATTCTAGCCCTATTTCACACTTAGAGGATATTTTTAATGTAAAACAGGAGGGCACATCTTCTCACTCCGGTGAAATATCATTACTGACTGAAATTCATGATCAAAAAGTCATTATGGATTTTCAATGGATTAAGGATTTAAAAGTGCTGATTACATCTTTTAGCATCGATAATTATGAGTATAGCTTTTTAACTCATCATATTAACAAGATTAACAACAACTTAGTAATCGGTACACTTAAACAAAACAACAATAATAAAATAGTTTATAAGCATAGCTTGCCAATATCTAGCCACGCCTCATCCGAGGATATTAGATTGTACCTTGAAAATGTATTATCAGAGTTCAATCATCTTCTTTCTGTTCTGCTAAAAAGTGACAAGATTATTCAACAATCTCATAATTTAATAAATCAAAAAATTGTTGGTCACGCTTAAGCCCAAAATTCTTTTTGTAGGCTACGGACATCTTGCTAAATCTATAGCTTCAAAGATTTTTTTAAAAAATTTTTCAATTGACTCAATTAACTCTAAAAGTCGGATACATTCATTAAATAGTAAAAGGGAAATTAAAAAATTAAATTATCCTTATAACTATGTTTTTTTGCTTGTAAGGCCAAATTTATTTTATCAAAAGGGTTCTGATTTTAGTAAATACTTAGACCCTAAAACAGTTGTAGTTTCTTGTATGGCAGGAGTAACTATAAATAGAATCCAAAAGATTATAAATTCAAAAAATATAATAAGAATTATGCCTAATGTGATGGCAAAACAAAATGCATCACATACTTATGTTTATGTAAAAAATAAAGAATTAATTAATACGACTTTTAATAAAATTCTTAAATCATTTGGGACTTTTCATATTGCCTCGAAAGAAGATGAAATTAACATAGCTACCGCATTATATGGTAGTGGACCAGCTTTTATCGCATATTTAGTTAATGCATTTGTAGCCGCAAGTATGAATATTTCTCCTAAGTCAAAATTAAAAGAAAGGGATGTTATTTATCTGTTTCAAAATGTAATTTCAATTAATGATAGTTCTCAAAAGTTAGAGAAATTTGTTCAATCAATCGCTAGCAAAAAAGGCACTACTCAAGCTGGTGTTCATTTTCTCAAATCTCAAAATTTAAAAAAAATTATGTACACTACTCTCCATAGGGCTTATAAACGTGCTAAGGAAATTAGTATTGAAAAACAAGGCCATAAATAAATCTAATTTAAAAGATCTTAATAACTTTGCTCATCTAGGAAATTTTCCAAAAAAATTAAAAACTTTTAATTCTAATTATGAAAATTTTGAGAGTTTCTTAGAAGATTTTGAGAAATATCTAGAAACTCAAATTGAGACTCCTTCCTCAAAGCTTAATTCTCAAGATAGAATTTTTGAGGGTATCGTAAACAGACTTGACGTTTTATCTGATTTTAAAAAGATCGTCATAAGAATTTATTTAGAGTCTCAAAAAAATCCAAAGCTTTTGATCACTCTAAATAAATATATTCATAAATATTTTAGTAGTTTTTTAAAATCGCCGATTAATTTAGGTGCTTCTTATTTGATCTATATTTACGCTTTTAATATTTGGATCGAGGATGATGAAAATATGGATAAAACTATGGCAGCAATCGGAAATTCTTTTGAGGGTATTAATAAAATAAAATCCTTTATCAAATTCTCATGATTGAATATAGCGATTTTGAAAAAGTAGAAATCAGAGTAGGGACCGTAATTGAAGCTAAATTTAATGATAAGTCAAATAAGCCCAGTATTATTCTTATAATTGATTTTGGTGAAGTTATTGGTCACAAAAAAACATCAGCTCAGCTCACCAAACACTATATGCCAGAAGAACTTATTGGAAAACAAGTAGCTGCAGTTACTAATTTTCCACCAAAACAAATTGGAAAAATGATCTCTGAGGTATTAGTTCTAGGCTTTCCAGATGAAGAAAATAATCCAATTTTAGTAATGCCTTCAAAAAAAGTAAATAATGGTAGGAAGCTTTTTTAGCCTATTGAATTTCAAAAGAAATAGTTACTTTTAGACCACCATAATTAGATTTTCCAAACCTTAATTCACCATTGTTTAGCTTAATTAATTTTTGAACAATTGATAGTCCTAGTCCCGAACCTTGATTAAGTTGCTCAGATCCTTTAACAAATGGTCTCACTAGTTGTTCTTCAGTTAAGTTAGTGCCGGGTCCATCATCCTCTACGCTAATTAACCAATTATCACTTTGAATGGTTGAGCTAAGGTAAATATTTTCTGCAAATTTATTAGCATTGTCTAAGATATTTATTAATGCTCTTTTTACTTGGTTTTTTCTAATTAACACTTTTTTTGAGTCATTTCTTAAAATAGAAATATTTTGATAATTATTTGTTATATCTTGAATTAAATTATCAGCGATTGTTTCATCTAAATTCTCATTTTTTTCATTTTTTATAAAATCTAGGTAGTGATTAAGCATGATATTCATCTCAGAGATATTTTTAGAAATAGAACTTTTAATCTCCTCATTGTTGAGTTCCTCAATCATAAGATTGATTCTTGTTAAAGGGGTTTTTAAATCATGACTTATTCCAGCCAGCATATTTCTTTGATTTTCAAAAGTACTATTAATATTATTTTGCATATTATTAAAATCGCTAATTAAACCTCTTACCTCTGAGGACCCGGTTGGTTTTAAATTTGGTGTATCTATTCCCCGACCAAAACTTTTAGTAACAATCCCTAATCTTTTAAGTGGTTGAATTTGTTTTTTGATAAAAAAGTAAGAGATTAAGGATAAAATAAAACTAATTCCTATTGTCCATAGAAAAAATCCTGCAACAGTTGTATTTTCAACTCTTTTCTTAGGTACAAGGTAAAAATAACTTTGATTTAGGGCATTATAAAAAACATAAAATTTATCATTTTGACTAGCAGTAAATTGTCCAGGAATTTGACCTAAACTCTGATTCATTCTCTTTTTAAATATCCAATTTGATATTGGTTTGACTTCATTTATTTGGATTTGATCAGTTTTAATTATTTGAAGGGTATTGGCAAATTTGTCAATTTCTTGATCATCTTTATTGAGTTCTAAAATTTTAATTTCATTAGCTATTGATTGGGCACTTCTTTTAAGAACGAGATCCCAGTGAAGTTCAAAAAATATGATTATTCCTACTACTTGAACCAAAACAATTGGTAAAGTGATGAGATAAACAGATCTCACCAATAAACTTCCTGAAAAATTACTCCATTTAAACATTAAAGAAAAATTTTATAACCTTTTCCATGAACCGACCTTATAAGATCCTCCAAATTACATTCTTTTTTTAGTTTTAATCGCAGTCTTGATATTTGCATATCACCACTTCTAGATAAAAAATCTAAGCCTAATTCGGTATTCAATAAATCACGTGTTAAGTATTGATGAGAATTATTGATTAAAAGCTTTAATATTTTCACTTCATTACTTGATAAATTGACTTTTAAACTCTTGTGAAGCAGTTGTTCTTTTTTTAAATCAAATTCTGTATTTTCTCCTAAATTAACAACATCTAAAGACTGTTTTTTTGAGATATTTTTTTTAATTTTTAATATTAATTCACGAGAGTCAAAGGGTTTGCCAATATAATCATCTGCCCCCAATTCTAACCCACTAATTCTGTCATCAACATCACTCAAAGCAGAAAGAAAAATAACAGGTGTGTTGATTCTGTCTTTAATTGAATTCTTATAAAATTCTAAACCTGTACTATCAGGTAACATCACATCAAGTATAATCAGATCAAAAATAAAAAGTTTTACTAATTTTTGCGCCTCATCAATATTGTTTGCCTTGGAAACAATGTAATTATTATTTTTAAGTAATTTCTCAATTAGTTGTTGGAGACTTTCATCATCTTCTACAAGTAAAATATGCTGATCATTCATTACAAAGACTCAATTATATTGATGAATCCTGCCATATTTTTAGGGTCAGTTTTCTGAAATATTTTAATAACTTTTTCATTTATACGATTAGTTGTTTTTTCTAATAAATCTAAACCTAATGGCGTAATCTCAGTATTCTTGTTATCATTTGTAATTATTTTCTTAGATTGTAAATCTTTGAGAATAAGGTTGAGATTTTGTTTTTTTAAATAAACTTTATTAGCTATTTCTATTTTTTTCTTAAATCCTTTTTTTATTTCCAAAAGGACAAGTAATTCATTAAAAGTTAAATTATTTAGTTCACAACAAGTCTGGATTTCTCTTTGTAAGTATTTGTAAGATCGATGGAGTCCTAGGATGATCTCTAAGATATTTTCTTTTTTAAAGTAGAGTGTATCGGCAAAATTTAAATTCATATCTCTAATTCATAATTATATTGTGCAATGAAATAAATAATATTACATTATTGCGAATTATGGAAATTATCCCTTTTGATAAAAGAATAGGTTTTATTTGGTATAACGGTGAGTTCGTTGAATGGCAAAATGCAACTACGCATGTCTTAAATCATGGACTTCATTATGCTAGTTGTGTATTTGAGGGGGTCAGAGTTTATGGTGAGAAAATCTATAAACTGGAACAACATACTGATCGACTATTCCATTCTGCTGAAAGAATGGGAATGAGTATCCCTTTCACTAAAGAGGAGTTAAACAAAGCTCAAGAAGATACAATTAGAAAAATGAATATAAAATATGGTTATATTCGTCCAGTAATATGGAGGGGCAGTGAAATGATGGCTGTATCTGCTCAAAAAAACAAGATTAATGTGGCTATTGCTACATGGGAGTGGCCTAGCTACTTTTCTAAAGAGGATCGACTCAAAGGAATTTCTTTGCAATCCGCTATTTGGAAAAGACCTGCACCAGATACAATACCAACTGATGCAAAGGCTGCCGGACTTTACATGATTTGTACTTTAAGCAAACATGAAGCTGAAAAAAATGGTTTCACTGATGCTTTAATGCTGGATTATAAAGGAAGAGTAGCAGAGTCCACAGGAGCAAATATTTTCTTTGTAATAGGAGGGGAAATTCATACTCCTATTCCTGATTGTTTTTTGAATGGCATTACTCGTCAAACAGTTATTGATTTAGCTAGTCAGCAGGGAATCAAAGTAGTTGAAAGAGATATTTATCCTGATGAAATTCAAAATGCTGAAGAGATATTCCTAACCGGTTCTGCTGTTGAGGTTACACCAGTAGGAAAAATTAATGATCAAACTTTTAAAGTAGGTGATATTACAAGCAAAATTTTAAACTCATACATGAAAGAAGTTGATCCAAATTACCAAGAGTCTAACTAATTATCTGACCCCAAGATAAATACTTATCTAAATCTTTTTTTTTCTGATCAACAGGCTCTTTTTCTTTTCCTTTAACGTGAAATTTCCATAAAGCTACATTTGCTTTTAACGTATCAATTATATATTCACAAGCTTCAATACAATCAGATCTATGAGGGGCAGCGGTTATGACTAAAACAATTTTCTCTGATATGCGAAGATCTCCAATTCGATGAATAATTCTACAGTCAGACAAATTCCATATTTTAGCAGAGTCTTTTTTGATTTTATTTAATTGACTGTAAGCTAAGTCCTCATAGCATTCTAAAAAAATACCATCAATATTATCATTTATATCCTGCCTTACAGTTCCTAAGAAAAAACTATATGCACCATTTTTTTTAGAGTGAATCTTTTTGAACTCTTCTTCAAGGTTAAAATCTTCTTTTGTGATTTTAATCATTATCCTCCTGTTACTGGAGGAAGTAAGGCTATTTCATCTCCATCATTAATTGGAATATTTTCATCGGTTATTTCTTTTAAATTTAGAAAAAATTTAATACTGCTGTCTTTAAAAATTTCATCAAAAAAAGAGTTTTGATTAATTAATTCATTTTTGAGTTTTGAAAATGACATTTGATCAGAAAATTCGAATAATTCATGGCTTTTTTGAATTTTCACTCTTATCCAAGAGAAATACTTAATTGTAATTTTCAAATATGTTTTAAACCTTTAACCATGTAATTGTAGCCAGACAGTAAGGTAATTATAGCTGCAATCCACAAAGTAATTAAACCAATATTCCAAAGCAAATCATTTAACTCAAATCCAAGACTAATAATCAAAATTGATAAACTAACCATTTGAAAAGTTGTTTTATATTTGGCTAGTTTGCTAACGGGCATATCTGTATTGAATTTCGCTAAAAATTCTCTAAGTCCTGAAATAGCAATTTCTCTGAGTAAAATAATTATTGCAGGCACAACATGTATATTTGAGATAACACCTGTATCCACCAAGACAACAATTACGGAAGCTATTAAAAGCTTATCTGCAATTGGGTCTAATAGAGTGCCTAGTTTTGATGACTGATTTAAAGTTCTAGCTAAATATCCATCAAAATAATCTGAAACAGAAGATACAATAAAAAGCAAGCCTGCAATCAATACGATGTTAGGGTTTTCTGAAAAAAGTAGGTATAGAATTATAGGTATCAGAAAAATTCTGATAAATGTAATGATATTAGGAATCGTATAAATTTTAGCCATTAACTTTCTCTAATATATCCTTAATATTTTTTGAATTTAATCCTTTTATTTGACTTAATTCTTCTTTAGACGCTTGCTTGAGGTTTTGAACATTCCCGAAAAAATTAATTACTCTCATTTTTTTAATTTTTCCAATACCAGTGATATCATCTAAAAAACTTGTCTTCATCGCATCAGACATTCGTTTTAAACTATTTTTTTTAGATATATTATGCGCTTTATCTCGCATTTTTTGAATAAAGCCCTCTATTTGAGGATTCTCTTTTAAGGATAAATTTTTTTGCTGAAGAGTATGGTACCGATCAAAGCGAAAATCTCTTCTATGACCTTTAGTGACACCTAATAGGAAAATATCTTCTGAAATTTCATGTTTTTTTAGCGCTTCCATGCAGATTTTGAGGTAGGGAATTCCACCATCGATAATTATGACGTCGGGTATGATTTTGTCATCTTTAGAGAATCGCGAGTCAAAAACTTTTCTCATTAAATCTGCATCACCAAATTTTTTTAAATCATAATCTTTAAATTTATATGTTCTTGAGTCCTTTATACTAAAACCATCTGAATTAAAGACTATATAAGAAGCTACTGCATAATTATTTCCAAAAAAACTATTGTCGTAGGCCTCTATTCTTTCAATAGGATTTTTGATTTGGAAGCGATCTCTTAATAAATCTAAGATTTCATTATTTGTATTATACTTTTGTTTTTGAAGTAATACTTCTTTATCATTCTTTTTCTTAGTGAGATTAGAAATTTGTCTAATTCCTTGTAATGAGTTATTTTTTAAAAATATTTCAATTTGATAGTTCTCTTTCATTATCGATTTGAGCTGGTCATATCCATTAATTTTTTTTGATAGAATGATTTTCTTTGGTCTAAAACTTTTAATATAGAATTGTATTAAAAGAGAGGAGATATCTAAATCTTCTTCAATTTTTTCTGAAAAATAAATTAAGTTACCACCTAAATAACGACCATATCTTACAAATCCAATAAAAATAGACAGATAATCTTTGTTATTAATATGAACATAGTCATAGTTTGTATCTTGACTGCTAATTTTAATCTCTTCCCTTATTATATAGTTTAAAGATTGGAGGCTATCCCTCATTTCAGCAGCTTTTTCATAATTTTGATTTTGACTAAAAACTAACATTTGTTTTTCAAGTTTATTAAAAATTCCTTTTTGGTTTCCTTGAAAAAATTTTAGCGTGTCATTTACTTGTGAGTCATATTCTTTTTTTGAAACTTTATTTACACATGGTGCAGAGCATTGTTTAAGATCAAAGAGTAGGCAGGGTCGCTTTCTATTTTTAAATTCAAGATCTGTGCAACTTCTTAATTTGAAAGATTTCTGGAGTATTTTTATAACTTTGTCAGTCTTGAGTGCAGAAGTGAAAGGGCCAAATACCCTGTCATCTTTACGAAAATCATTCCTAAAGCGAGTCAATCTTGGAAATTGATCATTTGTAATTTTGATTAACGGAAAGCTTTTGTCATCCTTTAGTCTAATGTTATATCTTGGCGAAAACTTTTTGATTAGTAGCGCTTCTAGTAGAAGCGCATTCCTCTCAGACTCAGTTAACTCAAAGTCAATATTGATAGTTTGGGATACCATCTTTTGAAGTCTTCTAGGGAGTTTAGGTAAATTCCCATAATTAGAGAGCCTTCTTTTGATATTGATTGCCTTTCCAATATAAATTGGAATATCTTTCTTATTTTTAAATAGGTAAACGCCTGAACTTTGAGGTGCCTCTTTTACTCTTTTTTTTAGAATTTCAAGGCCAATCATTTCTTTATTTTACATACATTATTTAAATCGCATAAAAAAATTTAGTGAATTTTCATATAAACAAAATATATTTCAAATGTTGATACCAGATAGTTATTCTCTGTAATGAATACACAGGTGTCGGTATTCCCTGTGACGAATACCTCTTTAATACGAGGTTAAAATGACACAAAAACACAAACATCTAATTGTAAGAGCTGATATAGGATGGAGTCCTAAAGAAGAAGATTTAAATAAAGTTTCTGATTGGATCAGATCATTAATCAAAAAAATTCAAATGAAACTACTGGCAGGCCCTTATACTACCTATGTTAAAGAAAAAGGAAATAAAGGCATGACTTCAGTGGCAATAATTGAAACAAGTCATATCGCATTACATATTTGGGATGAAACAAATCCAGGCTTGATGCAGCTAGATGTTTACTCTTGTGCTGACTTCTCTCCCCAAGATGTTTTTGATGAGGTTGAAAAAATGTTTGATACCAAAAAAATTGAATATAAGTTTCTTGATAGAGAAAAAGAGCTAGTAGAAGTTAATATTTAAAAATGAAAATCGGTGTTCCTAAAGAAATTAAAAATAACGAATACAGAATTGGGTTGACTCCAAAAAGTGCTCAAGCATTAACTCAACAAAACCATGAAGTTCACATTGAAAAAAGTGCAGGATTAGGATCTGGATTTACTGATGAGGACTATCTAAATGCTGGAGCAAAAATAATTGAGAAACCTCAGGACTTATTTTTAAATTGTGAATTGATTATAAAAGTAAAAGAACCTCAAACTATTGAGACACAACAGCTTCAGCCAAATCAAATTCTTTTTACTTACTTACATCTTGCCTCTTCTCAAAAATTAACTCAAGAATTGATCGATAGTAAATGTATTTCAATCGCTTATGAGACTATCACGAGCGATACCCAAGGCCTTCCATTACTGACACCGATGAGCGAGGTAGCTGGTAGATTATCTATTCAGGCTGGTGCTCGATGTCTTGAAAAAAATCAAGGAGGGCTGGGAATACTATTAAGTGGATCGAGCTATAGTAATCCCGCTCAAACTCTTATAATTGGAGGTGGCGTTGTTGGTTATAATGCAGCTCTTATTGCTAATGGTATGCAGTCTAAAATTACAATTTTAGAAAAATCAGACAAAAGAATTGAAGTTTTAAAGAAAGAATTTCCTAAAGCTGACATACTTAATATTGACCAAATAAATTTGGAAACAATTATTTCAAGATTTGATTTGGTTATTGGAGCTGTACTGATACCAGGCTCTCAAGCGCCTAAAATTTTACAAAAGAAACATCTAGGCTTAATGAAACCTGGGTCTGTGGTAGTAGATGTTGCAATTGATCAAGGAGGTTGTTTTGAGACGAGTAGGGCCACCACACATGAAAATCCAATATACATCGTCGATGATGTTATTCATTATTGTGTAGCTAACATGCCTGGAGCTGTACCTAGAACATCAACGATTTCCTTAAATACCGCTACTCTTCCTTATATTGAATCTATTGCAAATAATGGTCTGTCTGAATTTCTAAAAAGCTCTAACCACCACCTAAATGGTCTTAATACTTTTAAAGGCCACTTAACTTATAAGCCAGTCGCAGAGTTATTTCATATTCCATTTATGGATCCAAAAGATCTTGTTTGAGTGATCTGAGCGAATTTAAACTAATTTCACCGTATACTTTTCTAAACGACAAGTTTTACGATCAAGTTGATCCAGCAAAATTTCCAAATCATATTACGAGATATCGAAACCCTTACTTTGAGGAATTTGTAAATCTAAATAATGAGCAATGGATTAATCTTTTTGGAAAATTCGAAAGTCCCATACTTCCAAAGATTAAAAATATCGCAATGCGATATCACGGTCATCAATTTCAAGTTTATAATCCAGATATTGGGGATGGAAGAGGTTTTACTATTGCACAATTTTATAAAAATAACGAATTGTATGACTTGGGAACCAAAGGAAGTGGGGTCACACCTTATTCAAGGAGTGGCGATGGTAGATTAACTTTAAAAGGCGGTGTCAGAGAGGTTTTATGTTCAAATTATTTAGATGCCCTAGGTATGAATACCTCAAAATCATTATCATTAATTGAAACCGGAGAACATTTAAGTCGAAATGATGAGCCGTCACCCACTCGTTCTTCTGTATTAGTGCGTGTTTCTCATTCTCATTTAAGAATTGGAACCTTTCAATATCATGCATTTCACCAAGATACTAAGAGTATAGAATTTTTAACAAATATGATTGGAAAATATTACTTCAATCTCAATGATCAAAATAATCAACCCATTAAAATTTTCTCTGAAGTAGTTCAACGATGTGCCACCTTAGCCGCATCCTATAATGTTTATGGTTTTGTCCATGGAGTTCTTAATACTGACAATATTAATATTACGGGTGAGAGCTTTGACTATGGTCCATTCAGATTTTTAGAAAAATATGAGCCAAACAAAACAGCTGCATATTTTGATCGCTTTGGACTTTATCGATTTTCAAAACAAGCTGATGCAATTTTTTGGAATGTTCAGCAATTAGCTTCAATTTTTACCTTAATGGTCAATCAAGAAATCTTGATAGAAGAATTAAAAAAATTTGTAGATCTCTATAATCAGGAGGTATTGAGGTTATTTTTTAAAAGACTGATGGTTAAACCAAATTCAGATTCTGCTAAAAACAATGAAATACTTGAGGCTTTTTATCAAATATTGGGCGACCAAGAATTCTCTTTCGAAGAGGTTTATTATGACTTAAGAGGTGGGTTAGAAAAAATTAAAAATCGAAAAGATTTAATTAAAAAATATAAAAAATATCAATTAGAGAAAATATTTCAAAATCATGATCCTATTAATGAAATTAATTTAGATAATTTAAATCTGATCCCTTATGAAACCTTACATTACGATGAAATTGAAAAAATTTGGGAAGCTATAGATAAAAATGATGACTGGTCATTGTTTAATAATAAAATCGATAGTATAAGTAAATTAAAAGAGGCAAATATCATTAATGGATTGGGATAAGCTAAAAATATTTCACAATGTAGCTCTGGATTTAAATATTTCAGAGGCTGCCAATAAAATGAATATCAGCCATTCTTCAATTAGCAGACAAATTAGTGCCTTAGAGCGGGAGTTAAAAGTTTCCTTATTTAAACGTCATGCACGGGGGCTTACATTAACTGAGCAAGGCAAAATCTTGTTTAAAACTGCTCATGATATTTTTGGAAAGATAGCTTTAACCGAAGCCCAACTCACGGAGTCAAAAGAAAAACCAACGGGCTCACTCACCATTGCCGCAACTGTAGCATTCGGCACTACATGGTTAGCTCCAAGAATAGTCAAATTCACTAATTCATACCCTGATATTGATGTTTCAATTATAATTGAAAACAAATACACAGATTTGTCCCAAGGTGAGGCTGATGTGGCCTTAAGATTAAGAGAACCTACGCAAGTAGATCTTATAAGATTTCCTTTATATAAATTTCAGTTTAAAATTTACTCTTCTCCTGAATACATTGAAAAATTTGGCATTCCAAAAGATATAAATGATTTAGCAAAACATAAAATTATTGCTTTTGGCCATAATGTAGAACCGTCTATTCCGGATGTTAACTGTATTTTGGATTTAATTCCAAAAAATAAAAAACCTAAAACATTATTCATTTCGAATATGTACGGAGTTATGCGTGCCATAGGAGGGGGAGCTGGGATAGGTGCACTACCTGAGTACATGAAAAGTTCAAAGAATAATTTAGTTCCCATTCTTCCTGATGCCAAGACACCAAAAGCAGTAATTTATTTTACTTATCCTCCTGAGCTCAAAGGATCAAAAAAAATTGAAGCTTTGAGAGATTTTCTTGTTAGAGAAGTCAATAAAGAGAAAAAAGATTAATCTTTTTTGATAAACTTTTTATTGCAATAATTGCAAACAACTTCCTTATTTTTATCTATTTTGAAGTAAACAGCGGGATGGCCTAAATCCCCAGTTCCCCCATCACACATCACTTTATCTGTCGATGGAGCTACAATTTCAATTTGCTGTTCTTGTTTTTCTTGCATTATAAGGAAACTAATTCTGCGATAAGATTAGTATATTTTTTGGGATCATCAAGGTTTTCCCCCTCCATTAATTTTGCATGATCATAAAGAATTTCACTAAATTTATCTTTTGAGTTTTTATCTAGGGACATGACTTTTGAAACAAGACTGTGGTTTATATTGATTTCAAGTATTCTTTTTTCATCTGAAATCGTTTGGTTATTTGCAGCCATCAGTTTTTTTAAATGCATATCCATATCGTTTTCATCAGCTACTAAACATGAAGCGCTAGTTGTTAATCTTTTAGATACTTTCACATCTTTAACTTTGTCTTTTAAATGATCTTTTAGATAGGAGATAAAATCTTTGTTCTCTTTTGGTTGTTCACTCTCTTTTTTATCATCTTTACTGTCCTCTAGATCTACCTCGCCTTTTGTAATAGATGTAAAATCGTATTCTTTGAATTTCATCTTCATAGGCATCCAGAACTCATCCACAGGATCAGTAATCAAAAGAACATTAATTTTTTTATTTTTGAATAGCTCCATCTGAGGGCTATTTAGTAAGTTTTCTTTATTTTCACCTGAAATATAATAAATTTTCTTTTTATCATTCGCATAATCATTGATGTATTGGTCTAGGGTGATCATTTCATTTTTTTCAGAACAATGAAAAATTGAAAAATCAAAAATCTGATCATGAAAATCATTGAATTCATACAAACCCTCCTTGATAACTGGGCCAAAGTTTTTCCAGAAAGCTAAAAATTCTTCAGGTTTTTTCTTCTTAAGTTCGGATAGTTCTTTGAGTATCCTTTTCGAGATAGCAGTAGATATCTTATTTATCACCGCATTATTTTGTAATATCTCTCTTGAAATATTAAGACTTAGATCCTCCGTATCGACTACTCCTGGAATAAAACGAAGCCATGCAGGAATAAGGGAGTCTAATTTGTCAGAGATAAATACCTTATTCACATAGAGTTTTAATTTATTTTTTCTATCTGGATGGTAGAGATCTTGTGGTTGAGATTTTGGAAGATATAAAAGAGCTGTGTAATTCACAACACCTTCTGCTTTAAAATGAATTGTTTGTAGTGGTTCGTCATAATAGGTCGATGTTTGATTAAAGAATGACTTATATTCGTCTTCTTTAATTTTAGTTTTATCTTTGAGCCATATGGCTTCCGCTGAATTTACCTGTTCTTCTTTTTCTTCTTTGTCTTTTTTTTCTTTTTTATCCTCTTCAGAGGAAACGAAAATTGGGAATGGAACAAAATCTGAATATTTTTTAACTATTTCTTCAATTCTATATTTACTTAAAAACTCCTCATCATCTTTTTTGATAGATAAAGTGATTTCTGTTCCCGACATATTAAATTCTGTTGGTTCAATAGAAAAAGTACCTTTGCCATCAGATGTCCACAAGAAGCTAGAAGAGGAGTCATATTTTTTTGATCTTACCACAACCTGATCGGAGACCATAAACGATGAATAAAAACCTACACCAAATTTACCTATTTGGTTAATGTCGCCTTTTTTGTCACCTAATTTTTTAATAAAATCTTCAGTTCCTGATTTTGCAATAGTTCCAAGGTTGGCTTGCATATCATTCTCATCCATGCCGATACCATTATCTTGAATTGTAATCGTTTTATTTTTTTCGTTTACGTTAATTCTAATCTCAAACTTATCTGTTTTTTTTACATTGCTATCTGTTTGACTAACATAACGTAATTTTTCACATGCATCTGATGCATTTGAAATTAATTCTCTTAAAAAAATCTCTTTTTCTGTGTAAAGAGAATTTGCAACAATATCTAGAAGTTTGGATACTTCTGTTTCAAATTTTACTGTTTTCTTTTCCGCTTGTTGTTTAGTCATTTTTTTCTAATATCCTTTTATATCGAATGTTTACAAATGATAATACTGAGTGTTCTACTAAAGTTTCTGTCATTTCACAAAATAAGTTTGATAAGTGGCTTGAAAAACAACCCACTTTTATAAGAAATTGGTGTTTATCTAATAATTTCAAGGGCGAAAATGGCAAAATTTTAAAAATTCCTTATCCAGACGGCCGCTTAAAAGAGGTGTTAGTAGGAGAGGGATTAAATCAAGACTTATCTGGTGTAGCTGATTTTTCCTCTAAAAATAAAGGAAATTATTATTTATTTATTAAGTTTGCAGATTCTAAGGAAATAGAAATTCAAAAGGCATGGGCTTGGGGAGGATATAAATTCAATAAATCATCTCCAAAAAATCTACTTTATGTCAAAAATCCAGAAACTTTAAGATATCTCGATCATTATTTAGAATTTACCAATTTATCTCGAGATTTAATAAATACACCGGCAAATGAACTAAATCCAAAGTCTTTCCTAAATTTAGTAAAGAGAAATAAGTTTTTTGAAAAATTTATTTTTACAGACTATAGCCAAGCTGAAATTAAATCTAATTTCCCCTTAACGTATGCTGTTGGTCAATCCTCAATAATTAAACCAGAGATTCTACATATTTCTAATAAAAAAATTTCAAAAAAGGATAAACCGATTGTCATCATTGGTAAAGGAGTCACGTTTGATACAGGTGGAGTAAATATAAAACCAGGTAACTCTATGCGAAATATGAAAAAGGATATGGGCGGTGCAGCAATCGCAATTTCTTTATTTCTGATGGCTAACAGCTTATTAAAGAAATCAAAAATTATTCTGATTATTCCTATGGCCGAAAATTCAGTATCTGGAAATTCAATGAGGCCAGGAGATATATATTCTTCCTCTACCGGAAAAAAAGTTGAAATATCACATACAGATGCAGAGGGGAGGATGCTTTTAGCAGATGCGATGGAGTTAGCAAATACTTATAACCCATCTTTGATTATAGATTTTGCAACTCTTACAGGAGCAGCTAGGGTGGCATTAGGTGAAGATATTCCAGCTTACTTTAGTAATGATGAAGATGTTGCAAAAAAAATTGATACTTTAAATCAAAAAAAAATTCGTGCATGGAGACTTCCCCTTTACCACCCTTATAAGAATAAACTCAACTCTCAATATGCAAATTTATGTAATGCCTCTCTGGATGGCATGGCAGGATCAATAACAGCTGCTTTATTTATTGAGGATTTTATTGAAAATAAAAAAACACCTTGGATACACTTCGATACTTACGCTTGGTCATCAGGTTCAATTTTAAAAACACAAGGTGCCACTCTTCAAGGATTAGATATTATGATTGAATATCTTAATAAATACTTTTCATGAGAAAGTTTTTTTTTGCTTTGGCGATTATTTTATCTGGATGTGTCACTGACAGAAACTTTAACCAATCTAATGTGTGCGATATTTTCAAGACTAATCCTCAGTGGAAATCATATGCTGAGAAAACTAAGGAAAAATGGGGGGTTCCGGTAAGTTTGCAGCTGAGTTTTATTAAACAAGAATCCTCCTTTAATAGAACAGCTCGACCACCCAGACAAAAAGTATTAGGTGTTATACCTGGTCTTCGACCCTCTAGTGCCTACGGATACAGCCAGGCTCTCGACGGTACTTGGGAAGAGTACAAACAATCAACTGGAAACTATAATGCTGATCGAAAAAATTTTGCTGACGCTAGTGACTTTATAGGCTGGTATGTTGATGGATCTTATCGTTTATTGAAATTAGAAAAATCTGATGTATACAACCATTATCTTGCATACCATGAAGGGAAAGGTGGTTTTCAAAAAAAATCATATAATAAGAAAAAATGGCTTTTAGGTGTTGCAGAAAAAGTTGAGCGTCAAGCAAAAGAGTACTCTAATCAAATAAAAAAATGTAATTTTCATAAGAACAGTGTGTTTTAATTGTTACAAAAATCAGATTTAATAAATTATTTTTATTCAAGTTTCACTAGCCCGGAAGCTAAGGGAATTGGAACTGAGCATGAAAAATTTATTTTTCATTGCAAAGATAAAAAAAGAATAAAATTCGATGGTTCAGTTAGTATTCAAAACCTTTTTCAATTTTTAATTGAAAAGGGGTGGCAAAAAGGCGAGTACAATGCTTTTAATCAATTAATATCATTATCAAAAAATGGAGCTAGTGTTACTTTAGAACCTGGTTGTCAGTTAGAACTTTCTGGTAAAATTTTAAAAAACGTCCACCAAACCTGCACTGAAACATATGAACATTTACATGAACTTCAAGAATATGCAAAACTAAACAACCTTTGTATTATTGGATTAGGCTTTGATCCTATTTCTAAAAGAGAAGATATAGAATTTATCCCTAAAGATCGGTACCGTATCATGCGAGAGTATATGCCTAAAGTTGGTTCTAGAGGTCTCGACATGATGACCAGAACTTGCACTGTTCAAGCAAATTTTGATTACTTTGATGAAAAAGATTTAATTAAAAAATTTGTCCTTGCTAATAGATTGCAACCCTTAGTAATGGCATTATTTTGCAATTCACCTTTTAGAGAGGGTTCGCATAATTTTATAAAGAGCAATAGAATTCATACTTGGCAAGACACCGATAGCGAGAGATGTGGTATTAAAAAGGAATTTTTGGATCAGTCATTTAATATTGAAAAATATGTTGATTTTGCCCTAGAGGTTAAAAATTATTTTTTAAAAATAAATGGCAAACATATTGATACAACTTCATATTCTTTTCATGACTTAGTTACCAAAACACCGAAAGAGAAAAACATTAAAGAATATAATTTAACAATTAGTGATTGGATAAATCACCTTTCTACTATTTTTACTGAGGTTCGACTTAAGTCCTACTTAGAAGTAAGGGGCGCTGATGCAGGAAAGTGGGAGATGATATGCGCCTTACCTGCATTTTGGACAGGTATATTATATGATGAGCAGAATTTAGATGAGTTATGGGAAATAACTAATGAGTGGAGTATAGAGGATATACTTCAACTTTACCAAGATGTGGCTAAGAATGGATTGCAATGTTATTTCAATAATCAAGCTCTTCATGAATTAGGCAAAATGATTTTAGATGTTTCAACTAGCGGTTTGCAAAGAAGAGGCTATCTCAATTCTGAAGGTCAGGATGAAAGCATACATCTTAAAAAATTGAAAAATATTATTGAAGATCAAAAAACACCCGCAGATGTTTTGATTGATGAATACAATCTTTCAAAAGATGTTATTGGTATTTTGAATAAGCCTTATTATTAAAATGATTAAAAAATTTTTATTTCAAATGGACGATCCTACAAAAATTAATATTAAAGAAGACTCTACGTATATGTTGATAAAGGAGTCTCTTTCCAGAGGTATTCGATGTTTTTATAATTCTCCAAGTTGGGTATATGCATCTTTGAATAAATATAATCAAATTAAATCTAGCAACTTAGAGTTATCTTTAACTAAGAGTGGAAAACTCACTTATAAAAGTAAAAAATCTAAAGATACAAATCTTGAAAAATTTACTGCAATTTTTATCCGACAAGATCCTCCATTTAATATGGAATACATTTCTAATACATATTTACTCAGTCAGCTTCAAAACCCTGTTTTGATTAATGATCCTAGTGAGGTTCGAAATTTTCCTGAAAAACATATAATGATGAACTTTCCTGGATTAACACCACCCACTTTGATCTCTTCTCATATCCCCTCCATATTAGCTTTTATTAGATTACATAAGGAGGTCATACTTAAACCAGCTTATGGGAATGGGGGAATTGGCATTGAAAAAATTAAAATAAATCAATCAAACATGAAGAAATTTTTAACTAAATATATTTCAAAATTTCAAAATAACCCCGTAATTATTCAAAAGTTTTTAAAGAATTTCAATAAAGGGGATAAAAGAATAATTCTTGTGAATGGCCAAGTGAAAGGTGCAGTCTTAAGAGTTCCTAAAAAAAATAGTATTAAAGCAAATTTCCATGCAGGTGGAACTGCTGTTAAAACGACCCTCTCACCAAGAGAAAAACAAATATGCTCTACTATTAAGAGTTTTTTAAAAACTAAAAAATTATCTTTTGTTGGAATAGATGTAATAGATGGTTATTTGACAGAAATTAATATTACATCACCAACAGGCATACAAGAGATAAACAGATTAAATAAAGTTAATATTGAAAAAGATGTTATTGATTTTGTAGAAAAATCACTGCAATAAATTCTCGAACAGCTTATTGATATTTTTTTGAATTAACTCCTCTAATGGTTTTCTAACTGTCCCATCAGGAATTACTCTTTCGTAAGAATATGAACCTTTGTCAAATTTTATGATAAAGTCATCCTGTTCTATAATATCAAATATTGTAATTTTATAATTTGGATGAAAATATTCTATTTCTCCTTTTAGCTCTTGATTATCAGATGAAGTAAAAATTAAATCTTTGATAATTAATTCATTATTATTCGAGTTAGTTACTTCACCTTCGACCGAAATATCATTATTAATAAACGATCGAGAAAGCGTATTAATGAGTTGATTAATTTGTTCAAAATCCTCAATATCTTGAGAGAGGGATTGCATGAATAAAAGTAAAGCTATTTCCTCTTCTTTGACATTAATCTTAACTTGACCATTAATTTTTCCACTAATTCCAATCATGTTTTTTAAATCAATGGGTTGAGATATATCCAAATTTAAATCTAAAAAGCCTTTCAATCTTGAACTTTCAAGAAAAAATTTCTCCATGTTTTCTAAGTCCAAATTTTTCAAACTGAGTTTTCCTGAAAATTTTTCATCAAGTATATTTCCAGATAATGTGGAAATATTTTCATCTTGAGTAATTTCAATATTTTCTAGAACATAATTACCAGTAGCAAGATCAATTATTAAATTCCCCTCGACGTTATTAAATAAATAGAGATCAAGATATTTAGCATAATCCTCTTGGTCGGTGTATTTCAATAATTTGCTAAGATCATTTGAGTCAAATTGTTGTAAATTGATATTTAAAAATGTCTGTTGAGTATTTGAAAGGTTAGTTTCCCCACTTAAAGATAATTTTAATTCATCTTCTTCAAAAACATCTAGGGAATTGATAATGATCTCTTCATCAATCACTGCCCCATCCATGGTAAAATGAGAAATATTTAATTGATACAGTAATTCTTTAATTTCAGCGTTAGGAATAAGATCAAATTCCTTAAAATTATTTATTTTAATTTGTAGTCCTCGATTTGAAAAATTATCTAAGTTGAAATCACCCAGAATGCTGATCAATGTTTCATCTTTTGAGATGTTTAATTCTTTAATTTTTATATTTTCATTTTCAATATTTGAAGAGAGAGAGAGTTTGTCAAAAATAATTAGATTAGAGTCTAATTTGGGAAAGATTAGTTGAAAAAAATTAGATATGTCATTTGATGAAGATGAGTTTAAATTTAAGTCAAAATTTGTATCTGAGAAATCGATGTAATTAAAACTTCCTTGTAAATCAATTTCACTACCATTTTCAGTTACATAATTCAGAGAATTAATTTTAATCAAATCAGAATACTCAATATCAAAATTATCTAAATTTCCTTTTGGTAATTTTGTAGAGTTAAGAAAATTTATATTTTGCAAAAACTGAGAAAATACTTCAAAAGGGATGTTGAATCCTTTTATATTAAGTTTGGAATTAAGAAAATTTTCTAGATTAATTAAACCCGAAAACTTTAATTGAGAATTCTCATTAAAATTAAGCTCTAAATTATTAATGGAAAAGTTATTTTGAGTATATTCACCACTCACATTTATTGTATCTAGGTTGATCTGTTTAAAAAATTTTTGATAATTTTTATCAAGCAGAAGTACTAATTCATTAACATCTAATTCCTGAATTGAAAAATTTAATTTCTTGAGAACTTCATCTTCGATAAAAGCATCAAATTGAACTTCAGCTTCTTTATAAGAAAAAGTGTCAGAAAAAATCTCAGTAGTATTTTCATTAGATGAAATATTAAGATCTAGATTTTCAATTTCCCCTTCGAGCAACACTTCGTTTTCAAGTGCAATAATATTTAGGTTTCCAATACTTGCATTAGGAATAGAAATTGAAATATTGTTGCTATCAAGCAAAGATCTGGAAAACATCACGTTTTTTGTAATTAAGTCAGCGGAAAGCAAGTCATTTTGAACAGAAAAATTAGCCTCTTTAATCTCAATTTGAGGTTTTGGTAATAGTATTAGTGACTGCTCTTCTGAGGATGTAAGGGAGACCGTATTATTTGTTTGCTCCATTATACTTGCATTAGTGATGGTGTTGATAGGTAGTTTGAAAAAGCTAAGAACCACTAACAGTAGAACTAAAAGAAAGATTATTAGGGTTATAATTTTTATTTTTTTCATTAGTTGAATTTACTAAATGTATAAATAGGTAAAGTAAGCCAAGTAAGCAAATATTAATCCTATCGATAGTAATTTTCCAGCCATCTTTTTTATAATCATGATGAAAAAAACTATTGATACCAATAAGAATAGCCATTTGTCAATCGATGATAGAAGTTCATAGTAATTAATTTGGCCATTCATAAATATTGCTATGAGTGTAATCCCAAAAATATTGGCGATATTTGAACCCAAAATATTCCCCACTGCTAAATTATTTTGTTTTTTTATAATAGCTATAATAGTAGCCACTACTTCAGGAAGAGATGTGCCAAAAGCAACTACGGTAATGCCAATCGTAGACTCAGCAACACCTAATAACTCAGTTAAGTTTTTGGCATAGGTAATAAAAAAACGAGAACTAAAAAATAAAACAATAAATGCAATAATTATTTTAGAGATAATCATAATTGTTGAATGATGAATATTTTCTTTTGAAATAGGATCTTCTTCAGAGGGTTTTTTTAATTCAAAATAAAAAAATAGAATTAAAAGTAAGATAAATAAAAGACTAAAATTAAACCCTAAAGTAAAATCAAAGAAAATCAAAAAAAAGAAAAGTATGGAAAAACTTATAAAGAAGATTGCAGTACTTTGATCTTGTTTTACAATATTTAGTGATCTCAGTGGAAAAACCATAATTCCACCAACAAGAAGAATATTTGCTATGTTACTTCCTACTAGATTTCCAGCTACAATGCCCTCAGCGCCAATCTGAAGAGCTTGAAAAGTAGCAGCAAATTCAGGTAATGAGGTTCCAATCGCAATTATAAAAATACCTACAAATATTTCTCTTATTTGAAATATTTTTGAGACAAGAATAGAATTTTTAATTGCGTATTCACAAGACCAGATGAGAATGACTAAACTTATAATTAATCCAATAAAACTTTGTATCATTGCCTAATTCCCATTTGATCCTTTTTAATTTTTCTAATTTCGTCTCGAAACATGGCTGCCTTCTCAAAATCCAAATTTTCTGCTGCTGATAGCATCTTTTTTTCTAGTTTTTGAATGTGTTTTTCAAATTTACTTGGACTCAAATCCTCATCTTTAGATAAACTGACAGTATAACTATCTTTTTCATATATACTCTCAATTATTTCGCCAATATTTCTTTTGACAGATTGTGGGGTAATATTATGAACTTTGTTATATTCAAGTTGTTTTGATTTTCGATAGTTTGTTTCCTCCAAAGCTGCCTCAATACTTTTTGTTTTAATATCTGCATATAAAATCACTTTGCCATCTACGTTTCTTGCCGCTCTGCCAATAGTTTGAACGAGACTTGTTTTAGATCTTAGGTATCCTTCTTTATCTGCATCAAGAATTGCTACTAGACCGCACTCAGGTATATCTAATCCTTCTCTTAATAAATTGATCCCAATAATTATATCTATCTCTCCCATTCGAAGAGAGCGAATGAGTTTTATGCGATCAATTGTATCCACATCAGAATGCATATATTCAGCTTTAAAGTTTTGTTCTTTTAGATAATTAGTTAGATCTTCAGCATTTCTTTTTGTGAGAGTAGTAATAAGTACTCGATTATTTTGAGATAATGTTTTTTGAATTTCCCCAACAAGATCTTCAACTTGATTGACGGTAGTTCTAATTTCACAATTTGGATCAAGGAGTCCAGTGGGTCGAATAATTTGTTCAACATATTCATTATTAACCTCATTTAGTTCCCAAGGTCCAGGGGTAGCTGATAAAAAAATTGTTG
>JBJKYU010000053.1:0-28794 GCA_045560885.1 Alphaproteobacteria bacterium | reverse complement strand
TTAAGTATGCAGGGCTACCATGGGAGTTGGGCATTAGTGAAGTTCATCAAATTCTCTCATTAAATGGATTACGAGACAAAGTAATTTTAAGAACCGATGGTGGAATTAAAACTGGTAGAGATATAGTGAAAGCAGCTATTTTGGGAGCCGAAGAGTATGGTATCGGAACCGCCTCTTTGGTTGCTATGGGCTGTATTATGGTTCGACAATGTCATTCTAATACTTGCCCCGTAGGTGTTTGTACACAAGATGAAAAACTACGAGAAAAATTTGGAGGCACTCCAGAAAAAGTTATAAATCTTTTTTCTTTTGTTGCTGAAGAAGTCAGAGAAATTTTAGCCTCTTTAGGTTACACCTCTTTAAAAGATGTAATTGGCAAAACAGAGTTACTATCTCAAGCACATTATGGTTCAAGTGATTTAGACAACCTAGATCTTAATCCTATTCTTACAAAAATTGATGATGGCAAAATATATGACTATCACTCAGAAAAGTTTAGAAATGAAGTTCCTAAAACTCTTGATGATTTATTTGAAAAAGATGGAAAGCAATTTATTGAATCGGGTCAAAAAATTGAATTAACTTATAATATTCAAAATACCCTGAGAACCATAGGAACGAAAATCTCCTCTTTCATAACAAGAAATTATGGAATGAATAATTTATCTGATGATCACGTTACTTTAAAATTGAGGGGTTCTGCAGGACAATCCTTAGGTGCATTTGCTGTAAAAGGTCTAACTTTAAGAGTTTTTGGTGATGCAAATGATTATGTTGGAAAAGGTCTTTCTGGTGGAAAAATTATTGTTCAACCAAGGAGTTCATTTACTCAACCAAGCCATGAAAATGTCATAATTGGAAACGTAACTTTGTACGGAGCTACAGCTGGGACTTTATATGCAGCTGGTCAAGCAGGTGATAGATTTTGTGTCAGAAACTCAGGGGCCTTGGCTGTAGTTGAGGGATGTGGTGCTAATGGATGTGAGTATATGACTGGTGGAAGTGCGATTATCCTTGGAAGTATTGGAGATAATTTTGGTGCTGGTATGACTGGAGGTTCAGCTTTTATTTATTCAGAACAAACAAACTTATTAGAAATGATGAATAAAGAAAATATTGATACTTATCATGTTATGGATGAAAATTGGAAAAACTATCTTTTTAATACTTTAGTCGATTTCAACAAACAAACTAAGTCTAAGAGAGCAGCCTTTATTATTGAAAACTTTGACCAAGAAATTACTAAGTTTATTCATGTTGTTCCAGATGAGGTAATTGATAAACTGAGTTTTCCTGTAAAAGAAAACCATAAGATTGCTTAAATAAAAATAGAAATATTCTTCAAACTTAAAGAGTCGGACATGCTATGATCAGCATTTTTGATAGTTATGTTTATTAATTTTGGAAATTTCTTACTTTTATAAAACTGATCATTGTAATTGTGTGGAACGGTATAATCTTCACTCCCGTGAAATAAGATTACTTCACCTTTATATATTTTATTTAAATTTTTAATTAAATAACCTCCACTATTTAAAAACAAATTAGGTGAATATTTATAAATAAAATCATCAGTTACTTTTTTTTCAATTATTTGATTTGATTTAATTTTTTTTTTATCATTTGGAGATAATTCTTTCCAAAGTAAATCAACTGTAAAATCTGGGGCTGGTGCAATTCCAATAAGTCTTTTTACTTTGGTTGGATAGTAAAGCGCGTAGAGCATAGCAACCCATCCGCCCATGCTACTTCCGATCAAAATTGGATTTTCAATTTTTAAATAGTTTAAAAGATCTTTTAAGTTTTTAAACCAATCCCCAATCCCAAAATTCACAAAATCTCCATTTGATTTACCATGACCTTGAAAATCAAAACATAGAAATGATATTTTTTTTTTTTCGGCAGTAATTATTGAAATATGTGGACTTTTTTCCATTCATATCAGACAACAAACCATGAATAAACACGAGACTTTTTTTGCTTCTTTTGTAATATCTATAAGCTATTTTGGTATTGCCTTTTAAAAAGTAATTTAATTTTGACACTTCAAAAGAATATAAAAAAGCTAGTATGTTTACAAATTATTCCTTCTATGGGTATTGGGGGAGTTGAGACGGGTGTCAGAAACATTGCGGATTATTTACATAAAAAAAAGATAAAGAATTATATTTTATGTGAGTCTTCAAAGAAAAATTTGAAAAGTGATAATCTCGATATTATTTACCTAAAAAATTTAAGTTTCAAAAACCTTCTTGACCAAAAACTGATCAAAATATTTTTAAAAAAGATCATTACACAGAAAAAAATTAATTTAATACATATTTCTTCAAGAGCACCAGCTTTTTTTCTTATCAATTTTTTAAAAAAACTAGATGTCAAGATAGTTACAAGTGTTCACAATAAGTATAAATCAGAAAATTTTTTAAAAAGATGGTACAATAATCATTTATTGCGAAGTGATTATATCATTTTCAATTCTTATTTTGTTCGCAATAGTTATAAAAGTTTACTTTTACCTCATATTAATTCATCAGTAATAAGTAGAGGAATAGATTTAGCTCATTTTAAATCAAAAAAAACTTTTAATAATAAGAAAAATTATCTTTTTGTCCCTTCTCGCATATCAAGCTGGAAAGGTCATGACTTATTGTTAGATTATTTTTTACAATTCCCCAAAAAATATAAAGAAAAATATAAATTATTGTTTATTTCATCTCATAGCTCAAATGATGAAATAAAAATTGACAGAATTATTAAAAAAAATAATTTAAATTACAATATAGAATTCATTGAACCCACTCTGGATATTAAAAAAATATATGAACTGAGTTCTTTGGTTATTAATATTTCTATTAGGCCTGAAGGTTTTGGAAGAACGGTATCAGAAGCTTTATCTATGTCACGCCCTGTTATTGCTCCAAATATGGGTGGCACAAAAGAACAACTTGAGAACTTTAATTCAAAACTTTTATTTGATATCAACAGCTTTAAGTCATTTTTTAAAACTTTGGAATACGCTCTTAATAATCATAAAGAAGTTTGTAAAAACGCAAGAAGCTTTGTCAAAGAAAATTATAGCTCAGACTTAATGTGTAAAAACACATTACAGATTTATCAAAATTTGATTAATTGATGAATATCCTTGTAATTAAACATGGTTCTTTGGGCGATATCATTCTTTCAGTAGGCGCCATACAAAGCATCAGGAAACATTATAAAGATGCAAGGATATATCTATTAACACAATCTAATTATATAAATATTCTAAATAAGTTTCCCGATGTTGATACGTTCTTGGAAGATAATAGAGGTCCTATAATTTTATCTATTTCAAAGATATTAGGATTTGTTAATAATCATCAAATAAATTTAGTTATTGATTTACAAAATTCCTCAAGAACACAATTTTATAATTTTTTTATTAAGTATTTTACAAAAGCTAAAATTTTGTCAGCAAGAAAATTTTCAACATACGCTTATCACCAAAAACCACTTGGTCTTCAACACATTACTGATAATCATCAAGATCAACTAAGTAAAATAGGAATTAATCATTATCAAATTTCCAATTTAAATTGGATGATAAAAAAAAATAAGTTTAATGAAAAAAAGCCATATGTAATTTTTATCCCAGGCGCTTCTCAAACTGGAGATTATAAAAGATGGCCGATTAATAATTATGGAGCAATTGCTAATTATTTAGCTAATAAAAATTATGATATTTATCTTACCGGATCTAAGCTTGATGAGGATGTAATTAATGAAATTATTAAAATATGCCCTGCTGCAGAAAACAAGATTGAAGATTCTAAAATAGAGGACTTTTATGACTTATGTCTTAATTCTAGTTTAATTATATCCAATGATACCGGACCAGCGCATATCGCGGGTTTAACTAATAAGCACTTAATTTGGTTAGCGAATGATAATAAAATTTCATTTTCTTGCCATCCTTTAGGTGTAAATGTCCATAAAATTAAATCAAAAAGAGTTAAAGACATCGACTCAAATCAAGTTATTCAAAAAATTGATAACGTATTAAATATTTAGTATTTACAATTTGCCAGTGTTTGCTAATAATCTCCTAATGTTTTTTAAACCAAACCTAAAAGGTTCTTCTTTTTGTTAATCTTATCCTTGCTTCTCTCCCAATAATATTTTGAATAGACCTTTTAATAAAAACTTTAATTTTCGTGGTAAAAGAGATCTTCACAAAATAAACAATCTTATTTCTGCCACCGAAGTGAGAGTCATCCTTGACGACGGTGAACAGTTAGGCGTTATGACAAAAAATGAAGCGATTGATATAGCTAAAGGAAGAGGGTTAGATTTAGTTGAAATTGCACCTAATAATAAACCCCCTGTTTGTAAAATAGTTGACTATGGAAAATTCAAATACCAAGAACAAAAAAAGAAAAATGAGGCTAAAAAAAAGCAGAAAGTAATTGAAACAAAAGAACTTAAATTAAGACCTGGTACTGGCGACCATGATTATCAGGTTAAAATAAAAAATGCTCAAAAATTTCTCAAAGAGGGCAATCGAGTCAAATTTAGCCTCCGTTTTAAGGGTCGAGAAATGGAACACTCAAATTTAGGCATCGATATGCTAAAAAGAGTAAAGAGTGATTTAGAAGAGCTAATCAGAGTAGAGATGGAACCTAAAATTGAAGGTAGACAAGCCTTCCTTGTTGTTGCGCCAAAATAGAATTAATGTTATAAAACGTCCTTGATCGGTCGAAGAGGCTAAAGGGTATGCCTCAAGACTCTAAAAAATAAATAACTTACTTAAGGAGAAAAAATGCCCAAGTTAAAAACAAAAAGTAGCGTTAAAAAACGCTTCAAAACTTCCTCTACCGGAAAACTTGTCGTTGGTAATGTAGGTAAAAGACATGGAATGTCTAAACGTACTAATTCATTTATCAGAAGCTCAAAAGGAACAAGAGTTTTATCAAAATCTGCATCTATTATTGTTGAATCAATGATGCCGTATGGAAAATAATTAGGAGAGGATTAAAAAATGCCAAGAGTTAAAAGAGGTGTAACAGCCAGAGCAAAACATAAAAAAGTTTTCGAATTTACAAAAGGCCACCGTGGGCGTCGTAAAAATGTTTACCGTGTAGCAACACAAAGCATGGATAAAGCGCTTCAATATGCTTATCGTGACCGTAGAAATAAAAAAAGAGATTTTCGTGGACTATGGATACAAAGAATCAATGCTGGCGTTCGTGAGCATGGTTTAACTTACGCTAAGTTTATCGATGGACTGAAAAAAGCTAATATTGAGATTAACAGAAAAATCTTATCAGAAATTGCTTTTCATGAGCCCGCACAATTTAAGTCAATAGTTGAAAAAGCGAAATCTACTCTAGCTAGCTAACTTAAAAAATGGACATTAATCAAGTCCTAAAAGATGCTTCTAAAGAAATAGAGCTAGCAAACACGCAAGCAGATTTACAGAATTTAAAAGTATCATATTTAGGTAAAAAGGGAAAAATTACTGAGCTTCTTAAATCTTTAAAGGAGTTGTCCTTAGAAGAAAAAAAAACCATAGGTGCTCAGATTAACTCTCTTAGAGATAGCGTAGACTCTCTAATAAAAGAAAAATTATTAGAAATTAAAAAAAATGAAATAAACTCTCAACTCTTAAATGAGTCAGTCGATATTTCTTTCCCTCCCCCAACTAGTTCAGACTCAAAAGTGCACCCAATCTCAAAAACATTTGATGAAGTAATCCATATATTTGGGTCTATGGGATATTCTGTTGCAGAAGGACCTGATATAGAAACTGACTTTTATAATTTTTCTGCTTTAAATATTCCCGAAGATCATCCCGCACGAGAGATGCAGGATACTTTCTATATTAAAGATCAAGACGAAGAAAACAAACCTTTTGTTTTAAGAACTCATACAAGTCCAGTTCAAATTAGAACAATGCTAAGTCAGGAGCCTCCAATTAAAATTATAGCCCCGGGTAGAACTTATCGTTGTGACTCTGACGCTACTCACTCACCAATGTTCCATCAAGTTGAAGGTTTATTCATTAATGAAAATGCCAACATGAGTGATTTAAAAGGGACTTTAATTGAATTTTGTAAACAATTTTTTGAAGTTCAAGATTTAAATGTTCGGTTTAGACCAAGTTATTTTCCTTTTACTGAACCTTCAGCAGAAATGGACATAGCTTACCATGTTAAAAATAATACTTTGCACATAGGTGAAGGAGATAAGTGGCTAGAGATATTGGGTTGCGGAATGGTCAATCCAGTAGTTCTAGAAAATTGTAAAATTGATAGTTCTATTTATCAAGGTTTTGCCTTTGGTATGGGCCTTGATAGGATTACCATGCTCAAGCACGGTTTGACTGATATAAGAGCTTTCTTTAATGCTAATCTTAATTGGATTAATCAAAGTGGTTTTGGGTTAGGAGACTATTAATGAAATTTAGTTACTCTTGGCTGTGTGATCATTTAGAAACTAACTTAACCCCATCAAAAATAGCTGACACACTTACAAATATAGGTTTGGAGTTGGAGAGTTTAACTGATTATAGCTCTTATGCTCAATTTGTAGTAGCTACAATAGTTGATTTTAAAAAACACCCTAATGCCGATCGTTTAAATATTTGTAAAGTGGAGAATGGAGAAAAAACTTTTCAAGTAATATGTGGCGCCCCTAATGTTAAAAAAGGAATGAAAGGAATATTTGCTGCTGATGGAATGTATATTCCAGGTACAGATATAACATTAAAAAAAGGTAAAATTCGTGGTGAGGTATCCGAAGGCATGCTCTTATCCGAAAGAGAGTTAAAACTTAGCGATAATCATGAGGGAATTATTGAAGTCCAAGGCAACTTACCTAACGGAACTGATGCAGTTACCGCATTAGATTTAAACGATCCTATTTTTGAAATTGGAGTTACCCCCAACCGAGGAGACTGTTTGAGTGTCAGAGGAATAGCAAGAGATTTATCAGCCAAAGGTGTGGGCACACTTAAACCATTAAATATTAAAAAAACAACTAGTGAGGAATTTGAAAGCCCCATTGCTTGGTCAATTCAAAATGATGGAAATAGTTGTTCTTTCGTAGTTAGTCGATACTACAAAGATATACAAAATTCCATTTCTCCAGACTGGTTGCAAAAAAAGTTGTTAAGCATTGGCTTGAGGCCCATCAATGCTCTTGTGGATATTACCAATTTTATAACTATGGATTTAGGCAGACCACTTCATGTATTTGACGCTGATAAAATTGGAAATGATCTAATTATGAGGTTATCTAATGATCAAGAAAAATTATTAGCACTAGATAATAAAGAATATTCATTAAATGATACCATGACTGTTATTGCAGATAGTAAAAACCCATTAGCTATTGCAGGAATTATTGGAGGAAATGATAGTGGTTGTACTCTTGAAACTAAAAATGTTTTTTTAGAGGTGGCAGTATTTAATCCTTCAATGGTTGCAAAGACTGGAAGAAAGCTCGGAATAAATTCTGACGCAAGATATCGTTTTGAAAGGGGGTTAGACTTAGAAATGGTCAATGATGGCTTAGATTATGCTACAAATCTAATTCAAGATATTTGCGGAGGTTCATTTAGTAAAAAAGTTCATGCAGGAGACTTAGATTTAAACAAGAAAACTATCTTATATAAATCCGACACTTTTGAAAAGGTTATCGGAATAGAACTATCTAAAAAGGATCAAGTTAAGATTTTAAATAATCTGTTTTTTGAAACTAAAGAAAATACAGATGGGACCTGCAATGTAACCATTCCATCGTGGAGAAATGATATCAATGAAAACATAGATCTTATTGAGGAGATAATTCGAATTCATGGTTATGATAAAATAAAAACTAATAAACCTTTATCTACATCCGATGAGCAAAAAAGTATTATAAGCTCATCAATCAATAAGAAATATACAGTTATCAAAAAATTAAAAAAATCTCTTATATCTAATAATTTTGATGAAATTATAACCTTCTCTTTCCAATCCCTTCAGGCCCATGAGATTTTAAATGGTGACCCATCTTTAAAAATTTCTAATTCAATAAGTGACGAATACGCGTTTATGAGAAGTTCTATGCTTTTTAACCATCTAGAGTCTTTAGAGAATAATCGTAAAAAAGGACTCAATAAACTTTCCATATTTGAGATTGGACCAATTTACAACCATTCAAAATCGCAAGAAAATATTCTTTTTGCACTTACAGCAAATATAAAAAACCAAAATAAGTATTTTGAAGAAGATAATTTAGATTATTACTATTTATCTAAAATCGTCTCAAAAATTTTAGGAAATGTAAATTTTGATATCAGGCAGTTTAATATCACTAGGTCTGATAGTAATATTTTTCACCCTGGTCAATCTGCAGAGTTGCATATGGGAAAGAAGTTAATTGCTAGATACGGTAAGATACACCCATTAATACTAGAAAACTTTCCAAAACTATCTAATACCTATGGTATTGAACTATACTTTGAAAATCTTCCAATTGAGTCTATGTTTAGAAGAAATAAAATCTTTAAACAAGAGTCTAATTTTCAACATAGTGAAAAAGATTTTTCATTCATTTTTAATAAAGATCAAAATCTTTATGAAGTTTATAGATTTGTTTTAGGAATAGATAAAAAAATAATCCGAAAATTAGAATTCTTTGATGAATATCTTTCCAGCGAAATTGGTTCTGATAAAAAGAGCATTACATTTAAAGTCTCAATACAATCTCTTGAAAAAACTTTAGATGAAAAAGACTTAGAACAAATTCATCAAAATATTATTGATAAAGTATCAAATAAATTTGAAGCAAAAATAAGATCTTAATGGAAATTTCTAAAATTAGAAATTTTTCGATCATAGCACATATCGATCATGGAAAATCTACATTAGCAGACAGAATTATTGAGATATGTGGAGGTATGGATGAGAGAACTAAAAAAGATCAAGTTCTTGACTCTATGGATATTGAAAGAGAGCGTGGGATTACAATTAAAGCGCAAACAGTACGATTAAACTACAAACACACTGACGGAAATTCATATCAGTTAAATATTCTCGATACACCTGGGCACGTTGATTTTTCATATGAGGTCTCTAGATCATTGTCTGCTTGCGAGGGGTCGTTACTTGTAGTTGATAGCACTCAAGGAGTTGAAGCACAAACTCTGGCTAATGCATATCAAGCTATTGATGCTAATCATGAAATTTTACCCGTATTAAACAAAGCTGACCTTCCAGCATCAGAACCTGAGCGAGTAAAAGAAGATATCGAACAAACCATAGGAATTGATGCTTCTGAAGCCCATTTAGTTTCTGCTAAAACAGGATTGGGCGTTAAAGAATTAATTGAGGAGATTATTTCTAAACTCCCTTCGCCAATTACAGAGGGCCAAGAGTTAAAGGCTCTATTGGTCGACAGTTGGTATGATAATTATTTAGGCGTCACTGTTCTCGTTAGAATCTTAGATGGTGAAATGAAAAAAGGAATGAAGGTAAAATTTCTATCTAACGGCCATCAATACAACATAGATCGAATTGGATATTTCACTCCAGAAATAAATTATTGTGACTCTCTTAAAGCAGGAGAAATTGGTTTTATTAATGCTAGTATAAAATCTGTTGCTGATTGTAAAGTAGGAGACACTATAGCAGAGCTTAACAACAAAACAGTTGAGCCTTTACCTGGATTTAAACCTTCTTTACCTGTAGTTTTTTGTGGGATCTATCCTGTAGATACATCCGATTATGAGCACTTAAAGGAAAGTTTTGAGAAACTAGCTTTAAACGACTCCAGTTTTACTTATGAGAATGAGACTAGCGCAGCTCTTGGTTATGGTTTTCGATGTGGATGTTTGGGGCTGCTCCACCTTGAGGTTATTACTGAAAGGCTAAGAAGAGAATTTGACTTAGATCTTATTACTACAGCTCCTGGGGTGGTTTATAAAATTATTGATAGAAATAAAAATGAGAAAATAATTCGAAATCCATCAGAACTTCCAGACCCTGCAGAGATTGATAAAATATTAGAGCCATGGGTTAAGTCCACTATCATAGTTCCCCAAGACTATCTTGGAACTGTCATTAATTTATGTATTGAAAAAAGAGGCAAACAGACAAATCTTAATATTCAAAATAATCGTGCAATTTTAGAAATGGAGTTGCCACTAAATGAAATAGTGATCGACTTTTACGATAAACTAAAATCTTATTCAAAAGGTTATGCAAGTTTTGACTATCAAGTCTATGATTATTTTGAGGGTGATTTAGTAAAACTGAATATACTAGTCAATTCAGAAACTGTTGACGCCTTTTCTAATATCGTTCATAAAACAAGAGCTGAAACTATCGGAAGAAGGATCTGTAACAAACTAAAGGATTTAATTCCTAGACAAAATTTTCAAATTCCTATTCAAGCAGCTATTTATGGAAAAATTATTGCTCGAGAAACAATTAAAGCATTTCGAAAGGATGTTACTGCTAAGCTCTATGGTGGTGATGTCAGTAGAAAAAAGAAACTTCTTGAAAAGCAAAAAAAAGGAAAGAAAAGAATGAAACAATTTGGTAATGTTGAAATACCTCAAACTGCGTTTTTTGAAGCTTTGAAAATAGGAGATAGTGATTAAATATGGAGAGATGGCCGAGTGGTTTAAGGCGCACGCCTGGAACGCGTGTATAGGGGAAACTCTATCGTGGGTTCGAATCCCACTCTCTCCGCCAAAACTGTTTTATTCAAAGCCTTTCTAAAAAACTGAAAAGCTTTATTTCATATTCTCTCACAGGGTAGTCAATAATTGACTTATACCCATATTCTTGAATAGAAATACTTTCTGAAAAACCAGGCCTAGAAAACTTTTTTGCATCTGTTAACCCAAAAATTTTTAATGTTTTTACTCCAGCAAATTGAAACATCCAAGACGTTCCCCCGTCATTTGTAAGCAGACATGACATTTTTTTTGCTAGATTCATTATAAATCTTATATCTTTTGAAACTTGTTGACCTTTAGTCCATTCTGGGCATTCAAAATTATTATTTAAACATTCCTTTAAAAAATCTTTTTCATCGGGTCCTATAAAAAAATAAATGTTATATCCTTTGTCTCTTAGATTGTTCGCTATTTTTAGATAATTTGAAAATGGCCATCTTCGATCATTATCTCCAGCTCCTGGAGCTATCCCAATATTTTTTTTAATATCAAATTTTATGGGTATATTTGAAATATCATATTTTGGTATATTGATATTAGGTATCTTATTAAATTTTTGATTTGAAATTATCTCAAGAATATTAAAGTAAAATTGTTCGATATAAATTTTTTTAAAAGCTAGATTATTTTTATTTTTATAATCTGAAAATAAGAGATTTGCAGCAGCACTAAAAAAAAACTTATGCTTTATCTGTTTTAATTTTAAAGTACGAATAACTACCTTTTGTAAATCAATTATCAAATCAAAATACATTCCACTAAATATTTCATTTTTTTTAAATAAGTTTACTAGTGAAGAGTTAATTTGATTGTATTCAATAAAATGATCAATATATCCTTGCATTAGAGGACTTAATTGATTCTTTAATGTAGTAGTATTTGTAGTTGTGTAAGTTATTTGAGAGTCTGGAAATATTTTTTTAAGGGATTGAATAAATGTAATTTTTTGAAGACCATCTCCTAATTTATCATTGAAACTATAAATTAGGATTTTCATTCTTGATTATTTAATATTTCTGTCTTGGTATTTGCCCCTAATTCTTTCATTTTATTTGCTTTTGTCAGTAAACTGGTTTTGCCATCTTTGATAAATCTCTTTGAGTCTTCAATATTTTCTATTGATTTAGTCATGGATGCTTTCGTTTTATCTAATAAATTTATTGTTTTAGCTATTTGATCATGCATATTTCCAGCAATTTCGGCTATTTCTTTTGAATTTTTATTTTGTTTTTCAAGTTTCCAGATACTTTCTACTAATTTCATGCACATTATCAATGTAGATGGGCCAACTATGATTACTTGTTTTTGTTGGGCATATGAAGCTATGGAGCTATCATATTTTTGTGCAGTTATTAGAGCAAATTCATGAGGCATAAAAATAAATATATAATCTGGGGAGTTAATGCTTAATAATTTTCTATAATCTTTTTTACTAATTTGATTGATATGATTCTTAATAGCATTAGAAAAACTTTTAATTGAAATCTCTTTAATAGATTGAGTTTCAGAATTTTGAAATTCATACCAGTCCTTCATAGGAACTTTGGAGTCAATAATAATATTTCTATTTTCTGGTAAGAAAATTACTACATCTGGCCTAAATTGTTGACCTTCTTCATTATAATCAGTGTATTGTGTTTTGTAATCACGATTTTTTGTCATTCCACAGTCTTGCAAAATATTTTCAAGGATTACTTCTCCCATTTGACCCATATCTGAAATATTAGAGGTCATCGCATTTGTCATTTTTTTTGTTAAATCTCCAATTTCATCAATCTTTGAATTTACGTACCCACTTTGTTCGATGGTTTTATGAAGAAGAGTGTTCAACTGCTTTTCAATTTTTTCGAAATCCTGTGGTTCTTGCAACTGAGTTTTTTTGGATGACTTAATGAATAAAGCAGTCAAAATAATGAATATCAGTGTTAAAAGGAAAATAACTATATATTCAAATGCCATATTTGTTTATTTTTAACCTAACAAAGATAAAAATTAATAAAAAGTTTTAAATTTTACTTAAGCTCTCTTTAGCTTTTTCCCTTAATTTAAGCAGAAGCTCACTATCGAAGATTTTATGATTAATTAATTGACTATAATACTGTTGTAATTCTGAAGTTATTCTTTCCAATTTAATTAATTCATGAGGGGATTTATTTTTGAGGTGTTGAATCTCATTTTCAAAATCTTTTATTGCTGATTTGAAGTGCTTATCTGCAAAAGTTTCGAACTTATTTTTAAATTTACTAATATTTAATTCACTATCAATTTTAGTTTCCAAATCATAATAAACTAGCTGAAAGTAATCAAAGATTTGATCACATAAATCATCTAACTTCTTGAATTTTAAATTGAGAGATATATTCACATATAAAATCTACATTAAGTGAATTCAGATTGTCAAAGGTTTAATAAGTGTTTTCCAATTATTTTCTTTGTTTCTAAATATTTTTTATTGTGAGGGTTTAAACCAGGTTTAATTTTTATCATTTTATTTACAGTTATTTTATTTTTCTTTAAATACTCTACTTTTTCAGGGTTATTAGTAATTAGATTTAAGTTTTTAACTTTAAAAAATTTTAATATCTCAGCCGCCGCTTTATAATCTCTTTCATCACCACTAAATCCGAGAATATTATCTGCTTGATATGTATCCCAACCTTTTTCTTGAATATTATAGCTAATAATTTTGTTATGTATTCCCAACCCCCTTCCTTCCTGGTTAAGATAAATGAGTATACTCATATTTTTACTTTTACTCATATAGTCAAGTGCAGTTTCTAATTGATATCCACAGTCACATTTTTGACTTCCCATTAAATCTCCAGTTAGGCATGAGGAGTGTAATCTAACTGTAGGAATTTCTATTCTTTTATCTTTATTAAAAATGAGAGCATAATGTGTATTTTTTAATGTTAAATCATCGAAGATTACAATTTCAACATTACTATTTTTTTTAAGAGGAAGATTAGTAGAATTTTTGTAAGCAATTTTTGATTTTATAGCAGAACTTTTTATCTTTTTTAAATCAAAAGAAAATTTTAATTTATAGGGTTTACGTTTTAGAAAAATTGGAAACGGTAAGATATTTAATCTTTTAAAAATTAAAATAATTTTTTTTTCTGAGGAATCTAGTTTTGTGCATTTTTCAATATCTATAAAGTTTGATAATTTTCTATTCATTAAAAAATCATTTAATTTTTTTGGTTTTTTTATAATAGGAAATTTTAAGAATTCCTCAGAAGTTTTAAGATTTTCACCATGATATTTCAATAGATTAACGGATAGGATAATGTAAGACCCTATTAAAAGTTTATTATGTTTTTTGAAATTCTCTTCTGTTGCTGATAAGGTGAAATAACGATTATTAAAATTTACAACTTCGCCATAATCTAATTCAATATGTAACCTATTAACGTCTTCTAACATTGGAGGCTTAATTTAATTGTATTAAGTATTAAAACAATAAAAAAAGCCCAGCGCTAAAACTGGACTTTAATTAAATTATGATTAAAAAGCTGAGTCTCTTCCTTGAGATTTAGCGATTTCTCTTGCATTTGGATTTACTGAAGGTCTAAATGGCATTTCTACTATTTCACCATCTACTGGTTGACCTGGGGTATCGCAATATTCATCTGGTAAATGGAATTTAAATTTATTACCAACGTCTCTTTTTTCATAAGGTACATAACCCATTGCGATATTTGTTTGAAGTTCCGGTGAGTACCATGGTGAGGTTAAATAGCCTATCGGAGTACTTCCATCTTCTGAGACTAGCCAGAAATCAGGTGCATATTCTTCAATTTTCTTTCCACCTAATACAAACCCAACCAACTGGTTGCTATATGGTTTTTCACCAGCTTCAATTTTTGCTCTCATAGCCTCTAAAGCTTCTTTCCCTATATAGTCCGCAGTCTTTTTTCTTGGAACTTGGTAGCCGAGATTACATTGAAATGGATATGTTTCGGCATCAAGATCTTGTCCCCAAGATAAAATACCAGCTGCGATTCTTCTATGGTGAGCAGGAGCGATAACCATAAGGTTGTGTTTTTTTCCTGCCTCAAGAACAGCATTCCACATATCATCTGCATACTTTGTTGCATCTTTCAAATATATCTCATAACCTTTTTCACCAGTAAAACCGGTTTGTGATATAATACAATCTCTTCCACCAACCTTTGCTTCCATAAGTCCGTAATAAGGAATATCTCTCACAGCATCGCCAACTAAGTCAGCCATAAGATCAACAGACTTTGGACCCTGTATTTGGACAGGGCAAACATCTATTTCATCAATGGTGACATTGAAACTTTTGTCATGATTTACACCTTGTAAAAAAAACATGATGTCAGAGTCTGAAAGAGAAAACCAAAATTCATCTTCAGCTACTCTTAATAAGATAGGATCATTAAGAACCCCACCTTTGCTATTACACAAAATAACATATTTACCATGCATGACTTCAATTCTTGATGCATCTCTTGTAATTACATAATTTGTAAATTTTAATGCGTCTGGTCCTTTAACTCTTATTTGTCTTTCAACAGCAACATTCCACATGGTAACGTGATTAACCAATGCATCGTATTCAACCATTGCGCCACCATCTTCAGGTTTTACATAACCTCTTGGATGATACATACGATTATAAACTGTACATCTCCAGCAACCAGCCTCAACAGCTAGATGCCAATAAGCTGATTTTCTAACTCTAGTAGAGATCAACATTTGTTGTGGAGTCGGTCCAGATTGTCTTAGATTGTAAGGAACTAGTCTATCAGACTGATCCACTGTACTAGGTTGTGTTAGCTTCATTTATCCTCCTATAAAGCTATATCTTAGCAATCCCGAAAAATTAATTTTTTTTATTTTATGATGCAATCAAAAAATTCAATCTTAGAAGATTTTTTTGTGGAGCTTTAATTTATCATTTTCGAGCGAAAAAGAGCCAGATTGAACTTCATTGAGCCACATACAAGTTTTCTCAAAGCCACCAAATGGAAAGCAATGAAAGGACTTTAATGGGCTTAAATTGCTTGCATAATTTGAGAGTTCTAACAACATTTCATCATTAGATGTTTTGGTCAATAAATCTGAGACTTTAGAGGAATTCTTTTTTAAAAAATTAAGAGAATTTCCAACTCCACTCATTAGTCCAAAATTTAATAAAGTTTTAAAAGAAGCAGGTCCAGGAAATCCCACTCTGACTGGCAGGTTAATGTTTTCTTTTTTTAACTTTTCACACCATTCTATGAAAGGTTGAGCATTAAAGAAAAATTGAGTAACTAATTCCAAATCCAAATTGCTAGTTTTTGATAATTCAAACTTTTTATTTAAAAATTCATTGATTGTATCTTGGCTTATATCAGGCGACCCCTCTGGATGACCAGCTATTCCAATGTGATGAAACCCAAACTCAGCTAATAAATCAGAATCTAAAATATCCAATGAAGAGGTAACACTTCCTCTTTGATCTCCACCTCCACCAATCACTAAAATTTTTGAACTATCGGTTCTCTTACGAACTTCTTTCAAAAAATCTTTCACATGATTTAAATCTTTCATGTTACGAGCAGGAAGATGTACAATAGGTATCAACTTTTGATTAGATACAAACTCTACAGTTTCTAAAATATCATTTTCAGATGCATCAGGAAGATACGTAATATAAATGTGATTTTTAGAGTCTAGAGGTATTGAATTTAATTTAAATCTAACTTTAGGGTTTAGTTCAATTGTAAATCCTTGAATTAAAGAGACTATATTATCCTTGCTCATATGGTTAAGTTACAGAGGATTAAGATTTTAATCTACTATTTTCAGGATCTAAAAGTGGTTCAGTGGTCACTGTCAAAGGATATCTTTTTCCAAAATATTCTAACTCTAATTTTGTTCCTGTTGAGGATAGTTCTGAAGGCAGATATCCATACACAATATGTTTATCAACATAGTATCCATAATTAGTACTAGTGACGTAGCCAACTGCTTTTCCATCACTATAAATTGGTTCTGTCCCTAGTGCTATTCCTTCAGGGTCTTCTAATACCATACACGCTAATTTTTTTTGGATTGGTGCCTCTTTGATTTTTGAAAGTGCATCTTTACCAATGAAATCAACATCTTTTTTAAGTTTGACAGTAAAACCTAATCCAGACTCATATGGGTTTGTATTTGTATGTATATCTGAGCCAAGAGAGCGATAGCCTTTTTCTAGTCTGAGAGACTCAAAAGCACCAGCGCCTGAGCAAATCATATTAAATTCTCTTGAGGTTTCTCGAAGTTCGTCCCATAGAGTGAGGCCATATTCTGTTGGAGTGTAAATTTCCCAGCCTAATTCGCCTATATATGAAATTCGAACAGCAACACAGGGTATATTGCTGATTGAAATTCTTTTTATAGAGAAAAAAGGAAAAGCTTCATTAGATACATCATCGTCTTCGCATAATTTATCTAAAACATTTCGAGAGTTGGGTCCCCATAGACCAATCCCAGCTAAAGCAGAAGTCCAATCAATTATTTGAACACTTCCATCATCAGGAGCATTTACACGCAACCAATTAATATCAATCATTCCATTGCCTGCTCCAGCTAAAACCCAGAATTTATTTTCCTCTAATCTGCTGATCGTTAAATCACTTTTTATACCACCATAAATATTAGAAATAACACTGTAGACTACTTTCCCAACCGGAACGTTTATATTATTTGTACAAACCTTTTGTAGAAGATTGAGGGCGCCTTTTCCACTGACCTCAATTTTTACAAAACCCGTAATATCAAAAAGAGCACCAGTTTGACGAGTAACTAAATGTTCAGCTGCTTGTATCGGTGACCAATACTTAGCTGCCCAACCAGTTCTATTTGGAAAGTTTTTTCCTTTCATTAATTCAGCATTAGACTCATACCACTGTGGTCTTTCCCATCCCATCGTTTCAAAGAAATGAGCCTTCTGACCTTCGAGGCGACTATAGAAAGGACTTCGACGTAGTGGTCGAGGTTGTTCCATTTGTTGAAGAGGATGAATAATATCGTAAACCTCTCGATAATTTTGTTTGCCCCTGGCACGTAAATATTTTCTTACATGGTGATGAGGGTGAAAGCGGTTAATATCCCCTTGACGAACATCGAGCTCTGGCTCTCCATTTGCAATCCATTCCGCCATAGCTTTTCCTACGCCTCCTGCATGAGTAATCCATACAGCATTGGCTGTCCATAATCCTTTAATAGAAGTTTCTCCCATGAGAGGATTCCCATCTGTCGTAAAAGAAAAAAGACCGTTGATTTTTCTCGTTATTTTTTTTTCTGCAAATTTAGGAAATAACCAATTAGACTCTTGATGTGCACCGGCAAAGTCATCAGGTCGAAAATCAACCAATGATGGCATTTCCTCAGCATCTTCTGGCTTTTTTAATTCTTCTGACTCTAGAATACGGGGTTCATGTCGATAGTTACCAATGACATAAGTATCATTCCATTGTCTAAAATATAAGCTGTAATCTTGATGTCTCATCAGTGCGTGTTCTACTTGGGCTTCTTTATGTTCAGCCTGGAACTCTTTCAATTCATCAAAAGGTTCGAGCCAAACCATTTGGTGTTCACAAGGAACAAGAGGTAAAGAAATATTTGCAAGTCTTCCCATTTTGGGTGCCCAGATGCCAGTAGATACTAAAACAATATCTGCCTCATAATCTCCATGAGGTGTTTCTACTCCTCGAATTTGATTATTAGAAATTTTAAAACCTGTAACAGGAGTTTCTCCTATAAACTCTCCTGCATTTAAGTCGGTCACATATTTAGCCATCGCCCTAACAGCTCGTACTGGCGCGGCTAGTCCATCAGTTGGAACATAATATCCACCATGAATTTTTTCAGGATCGATAAAAGGACTCATTTTGAGAACTTCATCAGGAGAAATTATTTTAGCATCAGTTAGACCATAACTATGAGCTATACCAAGTTTTCGGTATAAATCCTCATGACGCTCTTTTGTTTTAGAAACCTCAATACCACCAACAGTATGAAAACATGGCTTTCCTTCAAAAGAAAGGGATCGAAGTAAATCAACAGTGTATTGAGCGAACTTACACATCATTCGAGAAGGGTTCGTTTGAAAAACTCCTCCTGGTGCATGGCTTGTTGAACCACCAGTTTCAAATAGGGGACCTTGGTCTAAGATCACCATATCTTTCCAACCTAGCTGAGCTAAATGATAAGCTGTACTAGCACCTACAATGCCGCTTCCAACAATAATGATACGAGATTTACGTGACATTACCCCTCCTAATATTTACTTAAACTAACCAGTTCCGATTTTTGATGTCAATATGAAAAATGGAAACTAAAAATTAACTGCGTCAATCAATCGATCTTCTAAATAATCAGAGAAAGAACGATTGCAGCTTACAAGAAGATAACTATTCAGTTTGTAAAAACTACAGTCAATTCTGGCCATAAGCGTCTGAGCTGCTGTCATGGGCTTAAAATTTTTTTCTCGAAAATCAAAATGAGTTAGTTTACTCAACATTGAATAAGTATTCTCTCCACTAATCTGGAAAAACACCTGGGCATCTGAAATATTTGTAGCTAATAAGTCTGAATTTTCATTAATTTCTTGGCATAAATTTTGAGCTTTTAAATCCTCATTTTTACCGAGGAATATCAAGTTCCATTGATCAAAGGAAAGTTTGGCTAAGATGTGGCTATCATCAGACACAACTCTTAAATTATCTGATGGAGGTAAGAGTTTTAGTTTTTTATTTAATAAATTATTAAACTTGGAGTCGCCAGAACCTCTAATAATCACTTGGATAGCAGAAAAAGTTTTAATTTCTACATCATTAGATCGAATGACTTCTCTCACGATACTAACCTTTCATTTTTTTCATCGTAGAAAATGGGTTTGACAATTTCTATAGGAATTGTTTTTTGATCGGGAGTGGAGGCAAAAGCTTTTGTGCCAATTAAACTGTGACCATCTTTGATTACTGCTAATCCAAAGGTATGACCCATTGTTGGGCTATGGTAACTTGAAGTTATGTGACCTAACATAGGAACGGGGGTTTGAATAGACTCATTCAATATAATATGCTGGCCTTCTTGAATAGTATCTTCTTTGTTTGATGGAAGGACGCCAACTAACTGCTTCCGATCTGGGCGAACTGTATCAGAACGAGTCAGAGATCTTTTACCCAGAAAATCAGTTTTGGTTTTTCCAATCATCCAATTTAATCCTAAGTCAATTGGTGTAATCGATCCATCAGTATCTTGACCTACAATGATATAACCCTTTTCTGCTCGGAGAAGGTGCATGGTTTCAGTTCCGTATGGAATTAAACCAAACTCTTTTCCGGCTTCATGAATTTGTTCCCAAATTTTTATAGCATTGTTTGATGGGACATAAATTTCATATCCCATTTCTCCCGTAAAACTGGCCCGCATAATTCTTATCTGAGTATTTTGAAATTCATGAAATTGAAATGTCATAAAAGGGAAGGCGTCATTAGAAAAATCAATTTCTGAAAAAATTTTATTCATAATATCACGAGTCTTAGGGCCACTAATATTAAAGGTAGCAAATTGTTCTGTGATTGAATTCATGTAGACATTCAAATTAGGCCATTCAGTTTGAGCATATTCTTCCATACAGGCTAGAACATTAGCGGCACCGCCAGTCGTTGTGGTGGCTATAAAGTGTTCATCTGAAACTTTACAAATAATTCCATCATCTTTAACCATTCCATCTTCTCCTAGCATCAGGGCATATCTAGAAGATCCAGGTTTCATCTTTGTAAAGCTATTGGTATAGATCAAATTCATGAATGTGAGTGCATCTTTTCCTTTAATTTCAATCTTTCCAAGAGTGCTACCATCTAAAATACCTGCTGCCTCTCGAACAGTTTTGCTTTCCCTTTGAACTGCATCATGCATTGTCTCGGATTTTGAAAGTGGGAAATACCAAGGTCTCTTCCATTGGCCTACATCTTCAAATATGGCACCATTCTTAATATGCCATTGATGAATTGGTGACTTTCTCTCTGGGTCATAAAATTCATATGAATTTCTTCCAGCGATTGCGGCGAAGCTTAGAGGCGCATACGGTGGTCTGTAAATTGTTGTTCCAACTTCATTTACTTTTTTATCTAAAAGATCAGAAACAATCCCAAGTGCATTAATACTGCTTATTTTTCCTTGGTCGGTTCCCATACTATTAGTTGTAAATCTTTTCAGATGCTCAATACGATCAAAGCCTTCTGAAATCGCTTGTCTGATATCTTTAGTGGTAACATCATTTTGTAAATCAATAAAAGATTTAGACCACATTGATGTTTTATGAGCAGGTATCTCCCATAATTTTTGAACATTATATTTAGTTGCAATATTTGAATTGATTTTGACTTTGATTTTGTTTGCATTAAATATTTTTAACTTTTGATTAATCTCATTCCCCACTTCTTCTAAATCAAACTGGCCACTGGCAGATCCTAAAGTGATCGTATTTTGAAATGATTTAGAGGGTTTATACGTAAGATCATTTTCATCCCAGTCTAACAATCCTTTAGATTGTGTGAATAGATGTACATCTGGATTTATTCCTCCAGAAACACACAAAAATTCTGTAGCAATTTCACTAGTTCCACCTGAACTATCTTGGACAATAATCTTCTCTAATTTTTTATTGCCATATGCAGCTTTTACTTGAGCATTAGTATATAAAGGAATGTCATTTTTTCTGATTAAATCAAACAGTTCTGCTTCTATTTGCTCACCTGATCTGGAGTCAATATATGCTTTAGGCTTAATATTTAATTCAAGCAGTGTTTTAATTAAGCTATTAGTATTTGAATTATTACTAAAAATTACTGGCTCTTTGGATGGTACGACGCCATATCGACAAACATACTTTTCAAAAGAAGCCCCCAACATAATCCCAGGGAGATCATTATTTTGAAAAGATAAAAATCGCTCAATATGACCATTACTTAAAATGACATGTTCGGTTCGAATTTTATGAAGAGTGCTATTAACTTTATCTTCAGCTGGCTTGGCTCCCACATACTTATCCTCCACCGCAATGAGATGGTTGATATAATTATATGTAGTAACAAGAGTGTTTTTTAAAATTTTTATATTTTTAGATTTTTCAATATTTTCAACAGTTTTTTTAATCCAATCTTGAGTGTTTTGACCATTGATCTCATTAATTTTTGAGGAGTTATTTAATACCCCACCAAGTTGATTATCGCTTTCAATCAACAAAACATCAAAATCTGTATCTATAAGAGACTCTGCAGCCAACAATCCATTGATCCCCCCACCTACAATAACAATATCAACGTTATGATGAAGGTGAGAACTGATCGCTTTAAATTCTTTTGGAGGCTTTCCAAGGCCTGCAGCCTTCCTAATAACGGGCTCATAAATTTTTTTCCAAAAACTTTTATGGGGCCCCATAAACGTTTTATAATAAAAACCAGCAGAGAAGAGAGGGGAGAATATACTATTGATGCTACCGATATCAAAATCAAGAGAGGGCCATCGATTTTGACTTTCTACTTCCATCCCTTCATAAATTTTTTTGATAGTGGCGCGTGCGTTTGGTTCAGAGTATTCACTTATAATTTGTACAAGAGCATTGGGTTCTTCAATACCACAAGTATAAATACCTCGGGGACGATGATATTTAAAACTTCTCCCAATTAATTTTACTCCATGACGAAGAAGAGCACTGGCGATCGTGTCCCCTTTATAGCCATGATATTTTTTTCCATCAAACTTAAAATTTATTTTCTGATGAAAATGAATAAAGGGACTATTTTGATTATTCAACTCTGTCATTTTTTTACAGTAAAATTTCCAGATCCAACATCTGGCTCTCCAGAAGGAGTTTGAATTTTATTTTGAAATTCCTTTAGGGGAGGTCGGGGGTCATCTAACTTATAAACTTTTAAGATCTCGTCAGTTGAAGTATCTCGAACACAATTAAACCATTTACGGCATCCATGAGAGTGAACCCATCTTTCGTAAAAAAGTCCTTTGGGATTAGAACGAATAAAAACATATTCGCCCCATTCTCGATCACTTATCTCCTGTGACCCATCTGGGCGTTTGACGTGAGCTTCACCACCGTTAGAAAATTCAGATTGATCTCGGGGTCCGCAGTAAGGGCAATCTATTAATAACATTGAATTTTAATGAGCTACTGCTGCAGCTCCATGTTCATCAACTAATTTACCACTTACAAAACGATCTAAGCTAAATGCTGCATTGATTTGATGAGGTTCATTTTTAGCAATCGTATGAGCAAATACATTGGCACTTCCCGGGGTAGCTTTAAAACCGCCCGTACCCCAACCACAGTTGAAAAATAACCCTTCTACATCACACTTACTAATTATAGGACTTGCATCGGGGCAAATATCAACGATTCCACCCCATTGTCGGAGCATTTTCATTTTTCCAAACACAGGGTAAAGCTCAACCATCGCCCGAATAGTTTCCTCGATAATATTAAAACCACCTCGTTGGGTAAAAGAATTATAACTATCTGTACCTGCACCAATAACCAACTCCCCTTTATCTGACTGACTAACATAAGCATGAACAGCTGATGACATCACGACCGTATTAATAATTGGTTTAATAGGTTCTGAGACTAGTGCCTGTAATGGTTTGCTTTGAAGCGGAAGTCTGATACCTGCTGTTTCTGCTAGGACGCTTGTGTGTCCTGAGGCAACGACACCAATCTTGTTTGCTCTGATAAAACCTTTGGAAGTTTCGACACCCTCAATTTTTCCATTTTTTGTTCTAATTTGTTGTGCCTCACAGTTTTGAATAATATCCACTCCCATTTCATCAGCTCGCATAGCAAAACCCCAAGCAATAGCATCATGTCGGGCTACTCCTCCACGTGGTTGAAATGATGCGCCTAAAACAGGATAACGAAGATTATCTGTATTCATGATGGGAACCATTTTTTGGATCTCTTCTTTTGAGAGCCACTGAGAGTCAATACCATTTAAATTATTAGCACTAACACGTCTTTTAATTTCTTTGATGTCATGTTCATTATGGGCCAAATTCATAACACCTCGTTGACTAAACATTACATTGTAGTTGAGTTCTTGAGAGAGATTTTCCCAAAGTTTTAGAGAGTGTTCATACAAGTGAGCACTATCATCCCATAAATAGTTTGAACGAATAATAGTTGTATTTCGACCGGTATTTCCACCACCAAGCCAACCCTTTTCTATAACAGCAATATTCTTAAGCCCATGTTCTTTTGCTAGATAGTATGCAGTACCAAGTCCATGGCCACCACCACCAATGATAATTGCATCATAAAACTCCCTGGGTTCAGGGCTACGCCACATTTTAGGCCAGTTTTTATGACCAGAAAGAGCGTTTCTAGCGATGCTAAATATGGAATAATTTTTTTTCACGAATGAAAAGTAACAAAAAAATAATTACTCAGCTAGTCATTTTCATTGGCGAATTGTCTTTCATATTTCGAAAGATTTTAGGGAATTGCCATTGTAATTCACAGTCAACATTTGGAGCTTCATTTTTTTCATTCAGATCACTCTCACAAATAGTCCTAATCTCATAACTAAATCTAGTATTTTCAGACTTATGCTTTGAGGAGCTATGCAGGTGACTTCCCGAAAAACAAAGTATCTCTCCTGGCTTTATGGTAACCGGCCAAATTGTTAAATTTTCTGGAAGATCTTCCAATAATTCTGGTGCGGAAGGGTAAGAGAAGTCTCCTTTTTTTCTATTTTCCAGATAAATATTTAAATCCCAAGTTCCAGTAGAATTTTTAACAGGCCTATTAAAATATTCTGGAAAAAAAACCATGGTATTCGTCTCTTCAATTGAACTAATGGGAGCCCACCAATTAATTTGTTGATGAATATTAGTGCCCCATGTATCTCGATGAACGCCGATCCTTGATGCTTCTCGATATCCAAATTCATTTTTTGCCGGTGCAACACGAACGACAAACTTATCCCAGTAACTGTCTCCTTGTAAAAAGTTAATTGAGTTCAAAAAATCATAAAAAAGATTTTTAAAAATTTCTGTATTTTTTAAGTTTGCGATTAATTCAGTACTAATTTCTTCACAGTTGGAAAGATGATGTAGTTTTTCTAATTGCCCTGAGTAATTGTTTCCAATTTTTTTTTTGATTTCAGCAATTAGTTGCTCTGTAATTTCAGATTTTTGAAAAACAAATATTTTTCCATTAAAAATATCTTTTTTAAATTGAGATAAATTTTCTATTTGCGTAATTGGAGTAAACAATCAGTCAATATCACCAACATAAACACCCAGTGCTAATGCTGTTTCAATTAGGGGGTCTGTTCGATCAACAACTTTATAAGTTGAGATGCCTTCTGAAATCGGAACATCAATCACCTTACGATCTCTCCATGCTACCATACGATCAAATTTACCCTGTGCGAGTAAATCAACTGCATACACTCCAAAAGCACTTGCTAAAATTCTATCTCTTGGTGTGGGAGGGGCGCCTCTTTGAACATGGCCTAAAGAAGTTACTCGACATTCAATATCTGTATTTTTCATTATCGCTTCAGATAAATAGGTACCTATTCCACCAAGTCTTTTTTGACCATCGGCAAATTCTACTTCATATGTTTTGCCATCTTCAGTTTTGACAGCTTCTGCAACTACTATCAAAGAGTGAACGATCCCTCTATTTTTCATTTCTGTTAGCTTATTGACTACGCCTTTAATTGAATAGTTGAGCTCTGGAATTAAAATGACATCTGCACCACCGGCAATACCCGCATTAATAGCGATATGTCCAGCATCTCTGCCCATGACCTCTAAAATCATAGTTCTATGATGACTGGCTGCAGTTGATTGAAGATTATCTAGGGCCTGGGTAGCTACATTTACTGCGGTATTAAAACCAATAGAACTTTCTGTTGCCCCGACATCATTATCGATCGTTTTGGGAATGGCGACAATCTTCAAATCACCTCGCTTGGCAATTTCAGTTAAGATCGCCATACTACCATCACCACCAATAACAATTAAACCCTCTAGTCCCAGTTCGTGATAGCCATCAATAATTTCTTGGGAGCGATCTTTAAAAGAACCATCGCCCATGGGGAATTTAAATGGGTTACCTTTATTAGTAGTGCCAAGAAACGTTCCACCTTGCCTTAAAAGGGCGCCACTGAATGTTTGGTAATCTAAAGGAAGATAGGCAACTGGTCGTTGCATTAAACCCACCGTACCATCTTGAATTCCTAGAACCTCCATACCGTAAGTATTCTTGGCTCTAAAGAAAATAGAACGAACAGCTGCGTTTAATCCACCGCAATCTCCACCACTTGTTAGTATTCCTATTTTTTTCATCTAGATTTTATCTGAGTCCCATAACCATGCAGCTCCACGGACACCACTAGAGTCACCATGAGTATTTCGAAGAACTTTGTTACGCACTTTATCACTAAAAGTATATTTTGGAAGAAGTTTTGGAATATTATCATACAGTCTTCCTACGTTAGACATCCCACCACCCAAGATAATTACATCTGGATCAACTATGCCTATCATTACTGCAATTAATCTTGCAAATCGATCTTCATATAATTCAAATTCTTTTTTGGCTCTTTCATCTCCATTGGCTTCCAGAGCAACAATTTCTCGAGTTCTTAAATCTGTTCCATATTTTTGATTAAATATTTTTGTAAAACCAATTCCTGAAATAAATTGTTCTGCACAAAGTGGTCGTTGACAGTTACCAACCTGGCATTGAACGTTAAGATCATACTCTTCTTTTGTCGGGTAGGGTAAAGGTTGATGCCCCCAGTCTCCAGCCACTTGGTTTACTCCCTCGACAACCTCTTTGTTATAAACAAAAGATCCTCCAAACCCTGATCCAATAATAATTCCCCAAACAGATCGATAGTTTGCGCCTGAACCATCAATGGCTTCTGATAAAGCAAAACAATTAGCGTCATTCATCATTCTGACTTCTCTGTTTAGAGTATTTTCTAAATCCTTTTGGAAAGGTTGGTCATTAATCCATACACAATTGGCATTATTTACTAATCCTGTCTCGCGAGAGGAAAAACCTGGAATACAAATACCAAAAGTATTTTTGGAGCCACTATACTGATCAAATTCTTCAACAAGAGACCTTACTGTATCTAGGCCACTTTGATAATTTTTCTCATATGTGGACCGTTTTCTTAGAACCTCTTTTCCTGTTTGATCCATTAAGATACCTTCAATTTTGGTACCCCCGTAATCAATTCCTATTTTGAATTTTTCATTCATGTTATTGAACATTTATATCAAAATAAACATTTCTCAAGATCCTTATTGTCATCTCAAATATTTATCAAATTTTTTTGAAATAAGGTAAGATTTGCTGATGAAAAAAAATATCGTTAATTGGGGTATTATAAGTACTGCTAAAATTGGATGGGAACATGTCATTCCAGCTATCCAAAAATCAAAAAATAGTAAAGTTTTAGGACTTGCGAGTAGAGATTTAAAAAAGGCTAAGTCACTATGTCAAAAATTAAATATTTCTAAAAGTTATGGGTCTTATGAAGAACTCTATCAAGATCCAGATATTGATATTATCTATAATCCACTACCAAATCATATGCACATCAAAACAAGTTTAAAAGCTGCATCATATGGAAAACATATTCTTTTAGAAAAACCACTCTCACTAAAAGCTAAAGATATTGATCCTCTCATTAAATCTGCCAAAAAAAATAAAGTCATTATTAAAGAGGCTTTCATGGTTCGCCATCACCCTCAATGGCAATGGGTTAAAAAATATATTAAGGATGGAAATATAGGGATCATTAGCAATATCTCTACCGTCTTTTCATATTCAAATAAAGATCCTAATAACATTAGAAATATTTTAAAATATGGCGGAGGGGCTATCTATGATATCGGATGTTATCCCACAGTTATTTCTCGTTTCCTAACTGACAAGGAACCTAAAAGAGTTGTGGCTACTGCAACAAAAGATAAAAAATTCAAAACAGATATCTTGTCTTCTGTGATGTTAGACTTTGGTGGAGTCTTTTCCTCTTATACAGTCGCTACTCAAAGTAACGTATCGCAACAAGTCATTATTCTAGGAACTAAAAAAACTATAGTAGTAGAAAATCCTTTTAACGCCGTTGCTTCAAAGCCTACAACCGTGGTGATTTATAACGGTAAATCAATTTATCGAAAAGAAAATACGGTAAAAACCTTTACTGCGGCAGATCAATATGAACGTCAGGCTACTGCTTTTTCTAATCACTTGATTAAAAAAACTAAAGTTGATTACAACTTAAAAGACGCAAAGAAGAATATGAAAGTTTTAGATGCTACTTTTAAATCGATCAAAAAAGGGTCCTGGGTTAAAATTTAATTTTTTGACCTATAATTTTTGCTAGGTTTTCACTAAATTTCTGATGCATTGGTTTCGACCAATGGATCGGATCTATGTTCGATGATTGACAAAATTGATTAGCATCAATTAGATCTACCCCCATGTGGCTACAGACTTTTTCAAATGAATAATAAAGCTGTTTTGATTTGTCTAATCCACCTACCCACTCATCAAAATTAAGCCAAGTAGGATCGTTAGATTTTTCTCCTAGGGCAGGAGGGCAAATGATAATTAATTTTGATTTATTTTGATCATGCCAACTTCCTGTTCCAGAGTTGGTTTCAAAAACAATTTGAATTAATTCTTTTATTCCATTTGCAATATCTTCAGCAGATCTTTGAAACCTTACTTTGAGATCGTTAGTACCTAACAATACTAATACAAAGTCGATAGGAGAGTGAGATAGTAATGATGATTTTAAAACTTTGGCACCATTCAAATGTGTGCCATCTTGAAGATCATCAATATTTGTTGTTCTTCCAGGAAGGCAATCCTCCAGAATTTCAATACTGAAACCCTTTTGAATTAATTCCTGTTTTAATAAAACTGGCCATCTTTTTTCATATCTATGACCATTGTCTTGATCAGTGTAGCCCCAACTATTGGAGTCACCAAAAACTAAAACTCTTTTCAATACGAACTAGATGGAGCCCAA
>JBJKYU010000052.1:0-5005 GCA_045560885.1 Alphaproteobacteria bacterium | reverse complement strand
AAAAGCTTTTACTTTTTTCTTAGCTTTAATTTGTCTGCTACTTCTGTGTACTTTCCAACATTCTTCTTCTTTAAATACGCCATCAATCTATTTCTTTTACCAACCATCATGAGCAGACCTCTTCGAGAATGAAAATCCTTCTTATGAACTTTGATATGTTCTGTTAACAGATTAATTTTCTGAGTGAGAAAAAAAATTTGTGATTCCGGAGAACCGGTATCATTTTCAGCACGTGCTATATCGTTAATTTGTATATCCGACATCAATACTCCTTTCAAAGTAAGCATCATTTGTCCAGGATGTCGCCCAGATCAAATGGTAATCAAGTTTGTACTTAAATCATTTATGCTCGAAAAATCAAGGATATTCTCATAATCCACGGAACGGTCCATCGAAAATTCCCCTATCTTCAGTCTTTTTATATAAGACGCATAACCTTTGTCCCCCATTGAAGAGGCTAATTCGGAGGCAAATGCCCTAACATAAAAACCTGTTTGACACTCTAGCTCAATTCCCAAAGTAGAGGAGTTTGAGTATAAAACTTTCAAAGAGCTAACTGATACTTGTTTGTATCGATCTTCAATCTCTTCATTGTTTCTCGCTAATTCATAAAAATTTTTACCTTCTTTTTTATGGGCAGAAAAATTTGGAATTTTTTGCTGGTAAGTGCCTATAAATTTTTTGATGTGGTGAATTCGATCTTGAGGATCATGAGAGACTGGGTCCAACGAAGTATATCGACCCTCTGAGTCAAGAGTTGGGGTTATTGCACCAAAACGCACTTGGACTTCATAACTTTTTTTAGAAAGATGTATTTTGGGTATTAGTTTGGTCGCTTTGTTAATTCCAATTAATAAAATACCCGAGGCTAAAGGATCCAATGTTCCCGCAAAACCTATTTTAAGAAATTGATAACGGAATTTTAATTTTCGAATAACGCCGAAAGACTCGACACCCTCTGGTTTGTTGACAACTAACCAGCCATTGGAAGTAAACTTTTGTTTCATTGTCTTTAAAGTGAGTCGAGAAGTGATTGTACTTTTAAAGAGTCTTGAAACGTTTGATCAAAAATAAGAGAGACTTTAGGGGTATATTTACTTGTTAACGTATTGGCGATTAAGTTTTGAATACCTCGCAAATATAGTTTGTTAAATTGAGCAAACTCTTCTTCAGTAATATTATGAATTAAAAAAATCTTTGCAAAACGGAGATCTTTGCTCACCTTCACACTAGTAATTTCAAAGCGTAAGTCAGGAAATTTATTAAGATAGTCTTTGTGAGTGACGAGGTACTCAGATACTAATCGTTTAATCGAGAGTTCAATTTTTTTGGTACGAAAACTCGGCTTATTGTCCACACTATAATTCTTTTTGAACTTCCTTAGTTATATAAAACTCGATCTCATCTTTGACCAAAATATCAGAGTAATCTTTAAAGGAAATACCACACTCATAGTTTTCACGAACTTCTTTGACATCATCTTTGAAGCGTTTAAGCGTTCCCACTTCTCCCTCATGAATAATCTTACCTTCACGAACGAGTCTTATTTTTGCAGAATTCGAGACATATCCATTGGTGACAAAACAACCAGCAATTGTGCCAAATTTAGAGGAACTGAAAGTGTCTCTGACCTCTGCGTGACCGATGATTTCTTCTTTGGTATCAGGGGTTAAGAGACCTGATAGCATTTTCTTCATATCATCAATTAATTCATAAATAATTGAATAATAGCGGATATCTACTTTATCTCGTTTTGCGATGGTACGAGCTTGAGGGATTGCACGAATATTAAATCCAATAACTACACCTTGAGCAGACCCAGCTAAGCTAACATCACTTTCATTAATTGCACCAATAGCATTATGAATAACATTGATTTTTACCTCATCGTTTCCTACTTTTTCAAGAGAGGCGACAATAGCCTCTAGAGATCCTTGAACATCAGCTTTAACAATAATAGGCAATTTCTTTGCGGCTCCTTTGGAAACATTTGCCATCATTTCCTCAAGAGAAGATTTTTTTACAGATGCTGTATTTTCTAATTTTTTCTGCTCTTTGACTTTTTCGGTAATATCTTTTGCGGTTTCCTCATTAGGCATTACATACATGACATCTCCCGCTTGAGGAACGGAGTCAAATCCTAAAACTTCTACTGGCATTCCTGGAGGAGCATTTTTTATTCTAGCTCCTGCTTCATCTAAAAGAGCGCGTACACGACCAAAAGCAGAACCACAAGTAAAGTGATCTCCTTCTTTTAATGTACCATTTTTAATAATCACTGTAGCAACAGAACCTTTACCAGTTTCGATTTTTGATTCAACCACAATCGCTTCTGCTAATTTGTTATGCTCAACGTTCAAATCTAAGATTTCAATTTGAAGAAGAATATTATCTAAAAGCTTATCAAGATTAGTTTTTTTAACAGCAGAGATTTCTGTTTCTAAAACATCACCGCTATAACTTTCGACAACAACTTCATGACTTAATAAATCATTACGGACAATATTTGGATCCACATCAGGTAAATCCATTTTATTAATGGCAAGAACAATTGGAACGCCCGCTGCTTTGGCATGCGAAATAGCTTCAATCGTTTGAGGCTTGACACTATCATTAGCAGCAACTACTAGAACAACCACATCAGTTAAGTTGGCTCCACGAGAACGAATATTAGAAAATGCCGCATGACCTGGAGTATCTAAAAAAGTAATAGGATTTTTATTATGTTGAATTTGATAAGCGCCAATATGTTGAGTAATTCCACCTGACTCTCGGGCGGTAACATTAGTGTTTCTTAATGCATCTAAAAGAGAGGTTTTTCCATGATCGACGTGACCCATCACTGTTACAATTGGAGGTCGAGCCTTAATATTTGAACTCGAAGTTTTTTGATGATTAGCAATTTCATCTTTTAAACTGATTGCCTCTTCTCTTTTTGGGGTATGACCAAATTCTGTAATAATTAGTTCTGCGGTATCACCATCAATATATTGGTTCGCTGTTGCCATTACACCGCTCTTCATCAATGCCTTGACCACATCGCCAGTTTTTTCTGACATGCGGCTCGCTAATTCTTGAACTGAAATCTTAACAGGAATATCAACTTCCCGAACAATCTTTTGAGAACTTGTTAAGTTGGGCTTAAATTTTTTATTCTGTTTTTCTCGATTTCTTTTTGTTTTTGCCAGACTTGGCATCTTTTCATAATCGGGCTCATCTTCTAAAATATTATTTACAGATATGGAAGATAGCTTTTTTTGAAAAGCAGTTGTGTTAAGTGTAAGTTTTTTACGAGGCGCAGCTCCACCTGGCGTGCCTGTTGCAGGGCTTTTTGGTGGGGTTGTGGAAGTCTTGTTATCTTTGGTCATGAATATAATTCTTAACTATTAAGATAAATCTCCCTGGCATCCATAATTATTTTTTCAGCAACAGATTTTTGAATTCTTTTTTGAAGAATACCTTCTTTGCCTACTAATTCATCAGTTGCTAGATCTGCTAAATCTTGTCTAGTAAGAATTTTATTCTCAATCAAGGTTGCGAGCATCTTATGATCAAACTCAGCGATAGCTTTCATATAATCATCCAAACTTGACTCTTGAATAAATTTTTCCAATTCTGCTTTTTCATTAGCTGTGTATTGAGAAGCACGGTCATAAATCTCTGCTGCTAATTCACCATCAAAACCTTCAATTTTCTCAATATCGGTCACTGAGGCATTAGTAATTTTTTCAATGCTTGTGTATCCCTCCACCGCTAATAGCTGAGCAATCATATCTTCAAGATCTAACTTCTCCGCAAACAGAGTGGTAATTCTTTTGAATTCTTCTTGACGTCTTTCCGTATCTTCTTTTTCAGTTAGAATATCAATCTCCAAACCTGTTAAAATAGAGGCTAATTTCACATTTTGGCCACGACGACCAATTGCAATACTTAATTGATCTTCCGGTAAAACTACTTCCACACGATTAGAATCATCAAATACATTAACTTTTGCTACTTGAGCAGGGGCGATTGCATGTTGCACATAAATAGATTTAACTTCATTCCAATTTACAATATCAATCTTTTCACCCTGTAACTCATTGACGATGGCTTGAACACGAGACCCTCTCATTCCCACGCAGGCGCCGACAGGATCAATTGATTTATCGTTTGCGCGAACAGTAATCTTTCCACGACTTCCTGGATCACGAGCAACAGACAAGATTTCAATTTGTCCTTCATAAATTTCTGGAACCTCTTGAACAAAAAGTTTTGCCATAAATTGAGGGTGGGTTCTAGATAAGAATATCTGGTGGCCTTTGGCTTCTTCTTTAATATCAAAAAAATAAGCTCGAATACGATCGCCTGTTTTAAAATTTTCTCTTGGAATTAATTCGTCTTTGCGCAAGAAACCCTCAGCTTTTCCTAAGTCAACGATAATATTTCCAAATTCAATTCTTTTGACGATGCCCGATAACACTTCTCCAACGCGATCTTTGAAATCATTAAACTGTCTTTTCTTTTCTGCTTCACGCACTCTAGAATAAATAACTTGTCGAGCCATATTAGCAGTGACACGACCAAAGTTGACAGCAGGAAGTGGTATCGTAACTTGCTTTCCAACTTCTGTATTCGCATCATATTTTTTTGCTTGATCTAATAGTATTTGATTTGATTGTAAAACTGGGTCGATGGTTTCAACGACGTCTTTGATATGAGACATGGAAATATTTCCCGTCAAGCGGTCGATGGAAGCTTTGATATTATTTTCCATTCCATATTTTGATTTACCAATGATTTCAAAAGACTCTTCAAGAGCCTCCATGACAATATCCATTTCGATGCCCTTCTCTTGAGAGACGACTTCGGCAACTTTTAAAATTTCTGTGTTATTTAGCATGTATCTTTTCTAGTTAAAAAAAAAGGCGGGATAACCCACCTTCTCTATTGTTGGTTAATAATTTTTAAGAACGCTAAAATAGAATAATTTATGATTTTTGTCTAAGGCTTTTTTCTCAAATTT
>JBJKYU010000051.1:0-5018 GCA_045560885.1 Alphaproteobacteria bacterium | reverse complement strand
TAATTATTTTTAATGTGATGATTCAAAAAAGTTTTTAAATTCAACCTAATTTAGTCATCTATTAACAACTTCGTGATTTAATTTAATGATTTTTGATAATTTAGATTGCTGTTTAATACCCCATTCGTACATTGAATTAAGAACAGGTATGCTGGATTTCCCTAAATCAGTTAGTTCGTAAGTAACTTTTAAAGGAATAGTATCGTGAACAGTTCTAATAATTAGCTTATCTCGTTCTAATTCTTTTAATTGTTTTGAAAGCATTTGTTGGGTAATACCTTGTAGAGTATTTTTAATAGCTCCAAATCGCATTGTTTTATTTGAGAGTAAAAAAATAATATTAATTTTCCATTTGCCACCAAGCACTGTTAAAGCATTAGTGACAGGACAGTGTAATGAATTAATTTTCATGGTTTATAATATAGACTAGGTATGATTATATGACCATAGTCAAATCAAACATACTAGTATGTGCAATTGGAGTATCTGCTAATTAAAGATTTTACTATAAAGTAAAGATAAGATGTCTACTTCGATAAAATTTTTAATTTTTGCAACTGGATGGATGGTATTTAGAGGAGTTGGTTCTGCACTTTTTCTTTCACTTGGTATTTTAGATAGTCCCCGCGCCGCGCCCCCAGACTGGACTATAGCTTTTCTTGGAGATTTCGTAATTGGTATAACAGCATTATTTCTGGCATATATGATATGGAAAAAGCCCTCTGCTTTTATGTGGGGAATTTTACTAGCTTGGCATGCAGTTGGATTATTTGATTTATTTGGCGCCTTATCCCATTCTTTTAGTGCACCTTTCTCGCCTTTTCCAGAAATTGGTATAAATGAAATAAGGATAAGAGCTATTCTAAGTTTAAACACATTTGTGCAATCTGTTGCTCTCATAGTTATGTTTAGACCACAAGTAAAAGCGTATTTTCGAGTTTAAAACAGCTTTGTATGATTCTTAAATGATTCCAAAACTATAAAATAAAAGTAGGTCATGCCCCCGCATGTGCCTTAGGGGGGTACATCCATTCTATTCATTCTAACTCTTACTTAAAATGTAATACCACTCCGTATCTTTCTTTTCCAAATTGTGCCCATTTCTACTCCTTTTCTGTCCGCACTGTCGGATAAGTGTCGGACAAGTTATTTATTTAAGATAGAAAGATGATAGATTTGTTGATAATTGGACATTCGGTTCCGTGGTGTAACGGATAGCACAAATGACTTCGGATCATTTAGTCAGGGTTCGAATCCTTGCGGGACCGCCAACTCTAAGTTCTTTTAAGCTTTGTTTTTCTTCTTAAATTCAGATCTTCAGGTAAAAGTTGAAATAAATCATAGAGTACTCTAATGACCACATAAGTAATAATAAAACTCATGATGGTATCACTTAGAAAATGATCACCTTCCATGATTCTTAATAAAGAGATTAGAATAATTGCAGAATAGGCAAAGATATTCCAAGATTGCTTATTAAATATTAATAAAATCGCTAAAGATAATGTGAAAAAAGAAACATCACCTGAAACAAAACTACAATTAGCCTCACAATAATCAACATTTAACCAAGGAATAGTATAAGGCTGCTCACCACCGAATACTAAAGTATCATTAGGCCTGGCCCTTCCCCAAAAACTTTTAAAAATTGAGTTAACTATTACCCCTGTTCCAAGAACCAAACATGAAAATAAAAATGTCCAATCTCGTAAAGGCTTATTCAGAATTTTCTCTCCATAAATATATTGTTTTGCTGCAGCAGCAATAGGTATAAAAAAAACAAGAAGCGCCAATAATGGTAAAATCATTTTTCGAATGAAATAAATAAACCAGTCTTGTTCACTGGCTAAGAAGCTTCCATCTTGACCAAAAAATATTCCACTAACTGTGATGTCTATATTTGGAAATAAGAAAAAAATAATTGAAAGAGCAAGCATTATAGTGAGTATTTTTAGATAAAAATTAAAGCTGAGATAAAGTGAAAATAAAGATTTCAGTTTTTCTTCAAGACTGCTGTAAATCAGTTGAACATTTTCGTTTGATATTAAATATCCTTGATCGCTTTGAAAAAGTTTAGATTTTTGAAAAAATTTATCTCTTAGTAAAATGCTAGTAATATATGCAACTAAAGCTCCACCAAATATATCACTTACATAATGAGCGCCCACAATAACTCGGGTAGATGCTATGACTACGGCTATTGTAATTAAAATATTTTTGATTTTAGGAAAAAGAAATATTAGGCAAAAAATAAATGCAAAAATCGTTGCAGTATGGCCTGAAGGAAAGGAATGCCATTTTGAATCAAATTGAAAAAAATCTAATGACGATAAATTATACAAATGGAACATTGGTGGTCTTGGTCGACCCAAGATATGTTTAAAAATTTGAACAGCTATTCCGCTAAATAAAATATTAAAAAATATAAATATTGAGATATCGCTAAATGTTAGAATAATTTTATTTTTATTTTGAATAATTTTTATGACTGCCCAGATTAAAATCGTTGGAACAAAAAAATATAAAGAGTCTCCAAAGTGTGTAAGGGTTTCAAATAAAGATTTGGTTTGTGAATTAATATTATAAAAAAACTTTGAAATGGAATAATCAAAGAAAAGAAAAAAAAGAACCCCTAAGGATAAATAGATACAGACTGCTTTTTCTTCTTTTTGGAATTTGGTAAGAAAGTTCATTTCTTTATAAAGTTTACATTAATAAATGATTTTTCATTTAAATCTAATAGAGTTTTATTGATACTTGAGGGATTATCGATAGGTGCTTCGTTTAAACTAGTAAAAGACAATTCTATTTCACAATCTGGAAAATACGTTGGGTTTAAATTTTTAGAAAAATAAAGACTTATCGCTGGGTTCTCTTGATTTGAAGTAATTTGTGTTTTTTCCAAATCGCAAGACAAATCATTAGTGATTGTTTCTGAAATACCTAAATGCAAGAATTGATTTTGATAATTAACAGCAAAAAAACCTAAAGAAATTGAAAGGAGCAGCAAAAAGGAAAAGATAATTGTTTTATAGGACTCAACAAATAGTTGCGATTGCAAAGAAAAAGCCGGGTTAATAAAGCAAACAATTACAATTAGGGCATAAAAAAAATAATTGAGTTTGGGGATAGCTTCAATATTTGGGTAAAGAGATGTATCAGCATAAATTACAAAAGCAGGTAATAATAAAAAACTTAAATAAAAAAGCCTTAACCATTTTAATTCCACAAACTCTAATGTTCGAAATATATAAATCGTTAAAATTGAAAGTATAAAAATGATTATTGAAAAGATCTGATTATTTAAAAATATAAATGCTACAATAGAGATAGCTATCAATAATAAATATAAGAATAAATCCTTATTCCAATTTATTTTTTTCAAAAAATTGAAATAGAAAGAAATAATCAAAATACCTATTATAGGTAATAGCAATCCTACAATTAGATAAGTTCTGTTGAGTATTTCAGATAAACTCAAATTAATTTTAAAAAGTATTTGTTCTCCATATATTTGATCAAGAATAACAAAGATAATGGCTAAGATATAAATAAAAGAAAGATTGCTTAAAATAGCTAATCTTTTATTTTTTTCTATTTTCCAGTCTGATAATTTTAGTATTGATAGAGTTGTTACAATTAATAAAAAAAAATAATTGCCCAGCGATAGGGCGATAATACAAAATAAACTTAAGAAAAAACTATTATAAGTTTTGTCTTCCATGAAAAATTTGATTTGAAAATTAAAAATAATTAAAGAAATAAGTCCAATAAATAAAGTTCCATGAAGGGAAAGAAAGCCAATAAAAGCTACACCTGAGCATGTAATGGCTGTTAATACAGGAAGGATTTTTAAATCATAAAATTGTAATTTGATGATTTTATATAGAGTAAAAATTAAAAAAGAAAAATATATTAAATTTAAAAATCTATAGCCATACAAGGATCGAATTTCATAAGAGTCCAAAATAAGATGGAGAAAGTATGAAAATATATTATGAACATTGATTGAGTTTCTAAAACTCCATGAATCTTGATTTGCTATTAAATTGAAAAACTGTTCATCACTTTCAGTTCCAAATGGAAAGAAGAATGCCGCAAAGGAAAGTAAAATGATGCCCCAAGCTAGAAGAAAAAAATATGGAATTTTTGTCAGGATTCGAAACATCTAAGTGAATTTAATTACTAGGTTTAGTAGCATAAGAAATCATATTGTTCTATATATTGTGGATATTTCAATTTTCTTGATGTTGTTTTCTGCTCAAATTATAATGAGTTTAAGAGAGAAAATCTCTATTTTTACAGCCTTATAGAAGCGGCTTTTTTCTTAGTGGGCCACTTCTTTCTTAAAAGGGTTAGGACAAATAGTTCTAACCCTTTTTTTATTTCTAGATTATCCTTTTACCATGTTGAAATTAGCTTTCATGGTAATGTTTTTTTTTCTAGGATACTTTTTAGCTGATACAAAACTAGTAGAGATTCCTTTTAAGGATATGCCCTACTTAGAAAAACTTTATGAGGTGGTAGATGATTAATACAGATAGCGTTCTGCACGGTTTTACTGATCTGAAAAACTTAGACTCTTTAGGCCCTATTGTCTTAAATCAAGCAAAAGGAATTTATGTTTATGATCAAGATGGAAAAAAATATCTTGATGCTAATTCTGGTTTATGGAATTCCGTAGTTGGGTTTGATCACCCTCGAATGATCGAAACAGCTAAAAAACAATATGAAAAATTTTCTGGTTATCATGCTTTCTTTGGAAGAATTTCGGAACCTGCGGTTCAACTAGCTGATAAACTTATCGAAATTTCTCCATTTAAAAGTGGAAAAGTTTTTTACACTAACTCTGGCTCCGAAGCTAATGATACAACAGTTAAGCTTTTATGGTTTATTAATCGTCGTAAAGGAAAACCCAATCGCAGAAAAATAATTACTCGCATTAACTCTTATCATGGCGTTACTGCTGTCTCAGCCTCTATGACAGGAAAACCTTACAATAGTGAATTTGGTCTTCC
>JBJKYU010000050.1:0-38083 GCA_045560885.1 Alphaproteobacteria bacterium | reverse complement strand
GTTATCCCAAAACAATATACTGAAATATTAAAAAGCATTACAAGAGCTTGTAAAAAAATTCAATGTGCCCTCATTGGAGGTGAGACAGCAGAAATGCCGTCTTTGTACCAAAAAAATCATTTTGATATGGCGGGTTTTTTGGTTGGATTAAAAATCAATCAAAAAAGCTTAAGAGTGAAAAAGAATGATCTTATTATAGGAGTAAAATCTAATGGCTTTCATTCTAATGGCTACTCTCTTATAAGAAAAATTATAAAAGATAATAAAATTAATTTAAATAAGACTAAAATTGGAAAAAAAAAATTATCTGACGTTTTAATGCAACCAACAAGACTTTACCATGAGCTAGTCAATGAAAGTGATTTAAAAAAGATTAAAGCATTGTCTCATATAACTGGCGGTGGAGTAATTTCAAATTTTAAAAGAAGTCTTCCAAAAAATTCAAAATTTGAAATTAATTTACCAAGTCTGCCTCAAGAATATGAATTTATTTTTGATAATATAAAGATTACTGAAAAAGAGCTTATGGAAGTATTCAATTGCGGAATAGGATTAGTATTTGTAATTGACAAAACTCACTATAAGTATTTTGTAAATAAAAGGTTTTTTAAATTAATTGGTGAGATTAATTAAAAGAAAAAAAGTTACATTTTTACTCTCAGGTGGTGGGAGCAATCTATATAAGATATTAAAAAAAAACCTTACTTCCAAAAAATTTATTACGCTTTCAATAATTAGCAATAATCAAATTTCAAAACAAATTAAAGAATTAATAAAATCGAATGAATTAGAAATAAAGATTTATGAAAAAGTATCTAACTTGAAACCTAAATTCTTGGGCGATTGTGATATTGTTTTTTCTGTTGGGTATTTAAAAAAAATAAATTCTGAAATTATTGAAAATTATGAAATTATTAATTTACATCCCTCTTTGTTACCAAAATATAAAGGTCTAATGACTCATAAAAGGATGCTAATCAATAAAGAAAATAAATATGGTTACTCAATTCACAAGGTTACTAAATATTTAGATGATGGTGAGATTTTAAGTCAAAATCAAAGGAATATTTCTATCTATAATGAGAATGAACTAAGTTTAAATCACAAACGATTAGAACATCAATGCATATTCAAAGATTTAGTTAGTTTTTTAAACTAATTCTGATCCTGCGAAAAAGAATTCGATTTCTATTTTTGCATTCTCATCAGAGTCACTACCATGTACAGAATTGGCTTCAATAGACTCAGCGTATAACTTTCTGATTGTTCCTTCTTCAGCATCAGCTGGGTTGGTTGCTCCCATGATCTTACGGTAAGTTGATACAGCATCACTACCCTCAAGCACTTGCACTTGAACAGGGCCTGACGTCATGTAGTCAACTAAGCTATTAAAAAAAGGTCTTTCTTTATGCACAGAATAGAAAATTTCGGCTTGTTGCTTGGTTAAATACATTTTTTTTGAAGAAACTATTTTTAAACCAGCGTATTCAATAATCTGATTGATATGACCTATTAAATTTCTTTTTACTGCATCTGGTTTAATTATTGAGAAAGTTCTATTCATTTTTCTAAAAGCTCCTAATTTTTGAAATATCTATCTATAAAATCTACTATTAAAGTCAACCCAAAACCTGTAGCACCCTTGCTATTAAGAATATCTCCACTATTTTTCCATGTAGTTCCTGCAATATCTAAATGAGCCCATTTAGTCTTAGGGGGTACAAATCTTTGAAGAAACTGAGCTGCGGTAACAGAACCTCCATAACGACCTGCACCTATGTTTTTTAAATCTACAAAAGGAGAATTTAATTCCTTATCAAAATCATCATGTAAAGGCATTCTCCAAACCTTCTCATTAGTTTCTATACCAGACTTATAAAGCGCATCAGATAAACCATCATCATTACTGAACATTCCTGCATAGTGTTGACCAAGCGCTACCATTATAGCCCCAGTAAGCGTAGCAAAATCTATTACTATTTTAGGTTTATATACTTCACAACCATAAGTGATGATATCCGCTAATACTAATCTGCCTTCAGCGTCAGTATTTAATACTTCAACATTAATGCCCTTATAAGATTTTATAATATCCCCAGGCTTATAAGCAGTGCCACTTGGCATATTTTCAACTAAGCCGACAATACCTGCGTAAGTAAAGTTAGTTTTAATTTCACTCAAATATTTTATTATGGCTGTAGTAACTGCTGCGCCACCCATATCCCATTTCATTTCTTCCATTCCTGCACTTGGTTTGATAGAGATGCCACCACTATCAAAGCAAACACCTTTACCAACAAATAGAATATCAACATTTTTAGGATTTTGTTTTTTATAGAACTCCATCACCATAGGTTTTCTGGAGCTCCCTTGATTCACAGCTAACACACAGTTTAATCCTAACTGTTTAATTTTTGATTGGTCTAAGGTCTTAATTCCAACATTTTTCTTGTTAATTTTCTTCTTTGTTCGAGAAACAAAAGACTCGGGGTAAATTATATTACTTGGCTCGGAAACTAGTTCTTTTAAAAAATTAATTGAATTTAATCTATGTTTAAATCTGTGGTTAACTTTAAAACTAGATTTAAATTTTTCTATTTGAGAATTTTTTTTATAAATCGAATATGAAAAATCTTTTTGTTTAAACCCAATATAAATATGATTAGATAATTCCTTATTATTACAAACTATCTCTATATTAGAAGCATTAAACTTAATAGAATTGTCATAAATGAATGCACCAATTAATTGATTATAAAAGGGACAAGAGACAGTATTATCAAATATTATTTGAAAAAAAATTTTCGATTGAACTATTGCGAATCGGTATTTAAAGATAGCTTCTTTATTGTAAAAAAAATTAGTCAAATCCTTATCTGAATTTGAAGGGGAAACTATTTCAAACAAAATTTTAATACTTTGCTTAGCTGATTTTATTGAGTTAAATTGAACTTTCATGTTAGGAAGGACTAAATTCTACATAATTTATAATTTTTTTAAATATATTTTCCTAACTTTATTTCTTTTTGTAGGTTTAATTTGGATATCTCAAATTTTAAGAATAATTGAATTACAATACTCTATAACATCCCAAATAATTGATGTAGCTTTTACTACACTTTATGCCCTACCAAGCTTTATAAATCCATTAGTACCTTTCTTAGTACTAGTAGGTAGCCTTATACTAAATTACAAAATTCGAAGTAATAATGAAATTATAATTTTAAAACAGTATCTTTCTCTTAAAGATATTAAATTTATCTTCTACGCATTTATGATTTTATTATTTTTATTTTTTTTTTTAAATAATGAATTTTTTTCGACAAAGTTTTATGAAAAGTACAAGATTAAAGAATTAGAAATAAGAAATAATTTAAAACTAGGAACTCCATCACAAAATGAATTTCATATTGATGATATTGTTAGTATTTTTTTTGAAAAAAAAGAAAATGGAATTTTCTATGATGTAGAGGCAATTATTTACAATGAAAATCAGTTCATAAAATCGAATTCGGTTGAATTGGAGCTCTCTAAATTAGATTTTAACTTGGTTTTTAATGAAGGTGAAAGATTGATATTAAATAAAAATGAAAAAAGCAAAACAGTATTTGATAGGTTCATATATACACTAGATCACAAGAAATCTGAGAGATTATATATGGATAAAGATCACTTCAATACAATAGAATTAATTAAAAAAGAAGAAAAAAGCTTTATATTTCATGGGCATAATAAAATAGTTCAATATTTTTTTCTTATACTTGCTGGATTAATATCTTTAAAAATAATTTTTTTTTATGAAATTAAAAAAAATAGCACTATCAAAAAAACAAGTATATTTGTTATTATTCTAAATACTCAGATTTTAAATTCATATTTTCTTTATTTGCTTAATAATTCAAATTTTTTTAGTTTGCATTACTATTATGTTGCTAATTTTATATTATTAATACTCGCCTACTACATTTCTCATAGAATTTTAAAATGACCATTAAAAAATATATTATATATAAGTTTTTTAGGTCTTTTCTAATAAGTTCTATGTTCAGTTTTTCTATATTTTATATTTTTTCATTATTAGCAAATTTAAATGAGAGTTATTCATTTAGCTCTATCTTATATTTGACATTACTAAATACGCTTCAAATATTTATATATGTGCCTAGTTATATGATGATATTGACGCTAGCAATATTCATAATTTTTTTAAGAACAAACAATGAGTTTATTATTTTAAAAGAGTATTTAAAAATTAGCTCTTTTTTAATTCTGATAACTCCAATCATTTTGTTCTTTTCAATCATAGAAATGAATAAAAATATGATTTTAAATAAAGTTAAAAATTTACAATCTGAATTAATAGACTCGGAAGATTTAGAAAATCTAGATATTTTTATTGATAAAGGCGAAAATAGAAAAACTTATACAATTTTAAAAAAATTAGATAAAAAAAGTAATGAAATCTTCGAATACTTTAGAATTGAAATTTTTAGTAATAGCATAGTATCAGGCGAATATAGTGAAAGCGCTACTATTAGAGAAAATGATGTATCTTTAAATAATTTGATAATTTTTGATAATGAAAACTTTATTCAAAATAATTTAAAAACTAAAGTTTTAAAAAGCTTAAGCTCTTTTTCTAATAAACTAGGTTCAGATAATAATCAGAATGATACGAAAATATCTTATGAAAAAATAAATAAATTCATTTTTTACATATTGTTCTATTATATTATTTCTTTAACTTTTTTTAGTAAAAAATTAATTATGAGAAATATAAATCGATTAAGTTTATTATTATTTATTTTATGTTTATTTTTTTATTGTATCTTAATTCCAACTATAAGTCTTAGTTTTTTTAATTCTTATTTTCACATAATTGCTACTATAATTTTTTTAGTTACTTTTATAAAAATAGTTAAGTATGAATAATAAAATTATTAAAATTATCCTGATATTTTTTCTATACAGTCAATCAATTCTTCTTAGAGCCAATGATGATACCTATATTAACTCAAGCAATATTACTTTTTATGAAAATGGCAATAAAATCGAGCTGGCGGAAAATTCAAAAATTAATATTGAAGGGGTTAATCTTCTAATTGATAGAGGTATTGTTGATTATGAGGAAGATAAAATTGAAGTATTTGGTAATTTTTATCTATATGAAAATCTTAATATCTTAAGTGGTAAAAATTTAAAAGGAAATGTCAGTCTAAATAAAATTACTGCTAACGACGTTAGTTATATATATAACAATGATTTAAAAATCGACTCAAATAAGTTAGATAGAAATAATAACTTAATTATATTTCACGAAAATTTTATAACTCCTTGCGAACTTGAAGGTTATTTTAATTGTCCAACATGGTCACTTAGAATAGAAAAAACTAAATATGAAATAGCCGAAGATAAATTTACTCACTACGACTCTTTTCTACAAATTGCTGATTACAAAATTTTTTATCTTCCTTACTTTACACATTATGGAGCCAAGGCTCCCAGAAAAAAAGGCTTCTTAACACCCACTTCGGAATTTACCATTGGTGGCAATCAAGCCTTAATTACTCCATATTATTTACCACTGGGTGTTTCTACAGACCTTCTTATCAAACCTAAAATTTATATTGATGAAAATTTTGAAATATTAACTAATTATGAATTGAATACTATCTTGGAAAAGAGGACAAATGGTGGAAATATTAAGATTGAAATAGATAATATAAAAAAATCAAATAGCTCAAATATAAATAGTTCATTTAAAATATTTACAAAACAGGTGATAGATCAAAATAAAGTTTTATCTGCATCTGGATTATTCACAAATAGTGTATCAACTAGTCGTTCAACTAATGATGAGCCGATTACATTTGAGGATATTTTTATTAGGTTAGAAAACTATAATTTATTTTTAATAAATGATTATTTGAAAACGGAAATATCAAGTATTGAATCCTTTAAATCTTCAGATAATGCTTCGACACCAATTTCGCCAAGCATAACATACTCAAATTATGTTAATTTAAAAAATCAAACCTTAATTAATGAGTTAGATTTTTCGATATTGAGAAGAGATGAATCTAGTTCTGGAAAGCCTAGTGAGAGTTTAAAGATCAGTTTAAAAAATGAATTAATAAATAGTTCTAACAACAAAAATTTAAACAAATTCAATAAATTATTATTCATTAATTCAATAAGTGAAAGTTATTTCAATAATGAAAATAATACAAATAGCAATTCTAACAAAAGTTTTTTTGTTTTATCTACTGATTTATTCTTTATTAAAAACAAAAACATTACCCCAAGAGTAAAATTGATACTTCCTACTCAATTTTCTAATACAAATAAATCTGTGAATGAGGACAGTAACGCAATTACATTTAATTATCACAACCAATACTCTGAAAATCGTTTTTTTGGATATGATAAATTTGATGTTTCTTCTAGAATTGTGTATGGACTTGAAAATGAATTTAATCTTGGGCCTCAGAAAATTAGTTTGAATATTAATCAATCATATGATTTTTCCAAAAATACATCTTATACAACTGCAATAAATCAAAATAAAAAATTATCAGATTATGCAATAGAAGTTCAGACCACATATAAAGATGTAATTTTTAAACTAGATGCAAGGCTTGATCAACAAAACCAATCAAAAAAAGAGATGAACTATTCATTTAATTTTTCAAATCCAATAAATTTCGAAGTGAGATACCATGAGACAGACTCAGATGCATTTAGTAATACATCCAATGATACTCAAGCTATTGATTTGAATATATCAAAAAGAATAAATAAAAATTTATTTGCGAATTATTCAACAAATTTAGATGTTAAAAATAACTATGACCCATATAAATCAACATTTATGATCAGTTTATCGGACGAGTGTTCTCAATTAGACCTTGCTTATACAAATATCAGATTTAACGATAATTTTAATACCAAACCTGAAGAAAAAATAAGTTTAAGTTATCGAATGGATTATTTGGGATTTTTTGGATATGAGCAATCTACAAATTTATTTTTTTCACAACCTGGAGAATTTAACTATGGCCTATAAAATTTTAGCAGTAATAATGATTTTTATTTTTGATCTATCTTTTTCAGAAATTATTTACGACAAGAATAATATTACTATTTCTCAAATAGAGTTAAATGAATACCATAAAATATTCGAAGAAAACTATAATATAAATTTAACAAAAAATGATACTTTAAAACGAATAATATTAATGAAAAAAGTAATTAAATATGTTGAAATTAATGATAAGGAATTTCTCAATAAAATTGATCAAAATTTAATTAATCAATTTGGTGAAGAAGAAATTGATAATAGAATTAAAAAAGATTTTTTAAGATTTTTAAAAATTAGATATGAGTATGTATCTAGTTATTTTACCAATCAATTCAATGTTAATGATTTAGAAATAATTTTTAATTCATTACAGTTTTTAAAATTACCAATTAGTATAAATAACTGTAATACAATTGAAAAAATAGTAGATGTAAAAAGAGATAAGTTTTTTATAAAAAATTTATACGAAAATTTAAAAAATAATTCTCAAAACTTTAAAACTAAAATAAATAATGAATTGGTAAGTATTTGTTTTAATAGTAAAACATTTAAATTTATTGAAGATGAAATTATTTCTTATATTGAGAAAAAAACAGAGAGTGATTTTAATAAATTAATCTATGGAAAAATTAATTGAAAAAAAAGTTTGTTTTTATTGGAGATACCGATTCAATAAACATTGAGATAATTGTCAAATCTCATAAGCTGGTTAAGAATAAAATAAAATATATCATAATTGCTGATATAGAAGAATTTATTAGATATTCTTCAAAGTTATATTCTAATTTGAAAATAAATAAAATCTTAGATCCAATTAGCTTTTCTAATTACGATAAAGAATCTCTAAATATTTTTGATATTCAAAATGTTGGCAAAAAAAAGTGCTCAAATTTGATCAACCAAATCAATTTTTCAAATTACCTATCTTGTAAATCAAAAATAGATTTGATTACAATGCCAATAAATAAGTCTTTGTTTAAAAAAAATATAAATTTTGTGGGTATGACAGAGTATCTCGGTCATTTAAACAATAAAAAAACAACCATGCTTATGCATGGTAAAAAATTTTCAGTTATTCCCTTGACTACACATATAAATTTAAAAAATGTTAATTTTTCCATTAACAAAAACTTTTTATATAAAAATTTAAATAATATTTTAATTAATATTAAAAAAAAAAAATATGATTTAAATTTTAATGAGATTAAGTTCTTATGCTACAATCCTCACTGTAGTGAAAATCAAACATTAGGTCTTGAAGATAAAATTATATCCAATTCTTTAAAATACTTTAAATCTATTAAGGGGCCCTTACCTGCAGACTCTGCTTTTATAAATATTAATTTAAATACACTTTTTATATCCATGTATCATGATCAAGTTTTAATACCTTTCAAAATACTTAATAAAAAAAGTTTTAATTTAACTCTAGGATTGAATTATAGACGTTTAAGTCCTGCTCACGGCACTGCATCAGATATTAAATTCCAAAATAAAGCAGATATATTATCTTATCTTGAATGTATGAATTTTTAAAAAAAAAATATGGTCAAAATTTTTTAATTGACAATAATATTCTTACAAAAATTACTCAATTAATACCTAACTCAAATTTAAATATAATCGAAATTGGCCCTGGAGATGGTAGACTTACAGAGTATATTTTAAAAAAAAAACCCTCAAATTTATTACTAGTTGAAATAGACAAAGGCTTAATACCACTTCTTAAATCAAAATATAGTAAAAGTCATAAAATTCAGATCTTAAATGACAATATCTTAAATTATGAATTTAATAAGAAATATGACCTAGTTATATCAAATTTACCCTATAACATCTCATCTCAAATATTGGTTAAGATATGTTTGTTAAAAGATATTCCTGAAAAATTGATATTCATGTTCCAAAAAGAGTTTGCAGATAGACTGACAGAAAATAAGTTAAATTCACTAAACTCCTTGGTTGGCTGTTTTTTTGAAATAAAGACTAATTTTAAAGTAAGCAAAAATTGCTTCAGGCCAATACCCAAGGTCGACTCAAAAGTAATCCTATTCTCAAAAAAAACAAAACCTTTATTAGATAAAATTTATATAAATAAATTCATATTATTTAAGAGGAAGTTATTTTCTCAAAAGAGAAAAACTTTAAGTAATATTTTAAAGGCATTTAAAGATGATTTAGATGAGTTTGACTTATCGCGAAGACCAGAAAATTTAGAATTAAAAGAACTAATTTTATTATTCAAAAAGATTAATCTCTAAATGTATTTACAAATTTAGTTAGATTTAATTGGTTTGATTTTTTTAGCCTTTCTGAATTAATTATATTTAAAATCTGTGAAGTGCATTTATTAAGATCTTTGTTGATCACTACGTAGTCATACTCTGGGAAATGAGAAATTTCATCTTTTGCAAGTTTCATCCTTTTTTCCATTTCATCAGCTGTATCTCTGCCCCTATTTCTTAATCTCTTTTTTAATTCTTTTTTATTTGGTGGAAGTATGAAAATACCCACAACATTATATCCACTCTGCTTTAATTGTTGATAACCTTGCCAGTCAATATCAAAAAGTACATCTTTCTTTTTATCAAAGAGTTTTTCTACTGACTCTTTCAGAGTTCCGTAGCGATGACCAAAAACTAAAGCGTGTTCTAAAAAACTATTTGTTTTAATTTTTTTTTTAAATGAGTCTTCGCTAATAAATAAATAGTCTTTATTATTAATCTCACCTTTACGTTTTGGTCTTGTTGTGCATGAAATAGATAAACGTATTGATTTATCTTTTTGTAAAATTTTCTTTGATAGAGATGTTTTACCTGCTCCTGAGGGAGAGGATAAAATAATACAAAAATTTTTGTTTTTAATTTCCAAAAATTAAACTTGCGTTAGTCCCTCCAAAACCAAAAGAATTTGAGATTACATTAGAAACATTATGCTCAACTGACTCGTGGGGAATTAGGTTTATTTTTGTTGGTGTATCGGGATTGTCAAGATTAAGTGTGGGAGGAAGAATGCCTGCATCTATTGACTTTAAACTAAAAACTGCCTCCACAGCCCCGGCCGCTCCTAAAAGGTGCCCAATGGCTGATTTGTTAGAGCTCATGAAGAGATTGTTATTTGATCCCAGTAGTTTTTCGACTGCAGAGAGTTCAATCAAATCCCCTACTGGCGTTGAGGTACCATGCGCATTTACATATTCAATTTTTTCTGAACTAAGGCTTGATTCAAATAGAGCCATTTGCATTGCCCTATAGCCACCGTTACCATCTTCTGAGGGTTTCGTAATATGATAGGCATCACCAGACATACCATATCCCTTAACCTCTGCATAAATTTTAGCATTACGCTTTTGGGCATGGCTTAGTTCTTCTAGCACCAAAACTCCAGCCCCTTCACCCATTACAAAACCAGACCTGTCTTTATCCCATGGTCTTGAACCTTTTTCAGGATTTTCATTGAAAGTGTCACATAATGCCCTTGCAGCAGAGAAACCAGCTATTCCCAAAGGACATATTGCAGCTTCAGCTCCACCGCAGATCATAAAATCTGCCTTACCGTTTTTAATTAATGTAAAAGAGTCGCCAATTGCATGTGTTCCAGTTGCACAAGCAGTAACAGGAGAACTATTAGGACCTTTCAAATTATATTTGATTGAAATATGCCCTGACAATAAATTAATTAACGAGGAAGGTATAAAGAAAGGAGATATTTTTCTAATACCCTGGTTGTCCAAGATTGAGGAGTTTCTATAAATGGTATCGAGTCCACCAATACCTGAACCCACCATAACTCCAGACCTTAATGAATTTTCTTCGTCTACCTCGAAACCTGAGTCTAAAAAGGCTTCATGAGCCGCAATTAAACCAAGTGATATAAATCTATCAATTTTTCTTTGTTCTCTTGAAGAGACAATATCATTATTTATTTCATCTTGGCTTATTGATCCAGCAATTTTACATGGATATCCGTTAGCATCAAAGCTGGTGATTTGACTAATACCACTCTTCGAGTTAATTAGTTTTTCCCAGCTTTTCTGAACAGTATTGCCAAGAGGGTTTATAGTCCCTAGGCCAGTAACTACAACTCTCCTCAATTTATAAAAATAAAATTATTTTAGTTTGAGTTAGCGCTTAGGTAAGTAACAGCATCTTTCAGAGTTACAATCTTTTCTGCTGCATCATCAGGAATTTCACATCCAAATTCTTCTTCAAAAGCCATTACTAGCTCAACAGTGTCCAAACTATCAGCGCCTAAGTCATCAATAAATTTTGAGTCACTTTGGATTTTAGACTCCTCAACACCTAGGTGTTCAACAACAATTTTTTTTACTCTATCTTCAATATCGCTCATTTTAAAACCTCTTAGTTATAATTTTAAAAGTTCCTACCACAAAATCCTCCAGAATCAAATAATTTTATTAAATTAGCGCCAATCCGCCGTTTACATGAATAGTTTGGCCAGTAATGTAACTAGCATTTTCTGAACACAAAAAACCTACAGCTTTAGCTATATCCTCTGGTGTTCCAAGTCTTTTCATTGGGATTCTGTCCAAAATGCTATTCTTTTGGTTTTCATTTAATTTATCTGTCATGTTTGAAGATATAAATCCTGGAGCTACGGCATTTACAGAAATATTTCTACTTGAAAGCTCTAAAGCTAAAGATTTCACCATTCCAGAAATTGCTGCTTTTGATGAGGTATAGTTTACCTGACCGGGGTTTCCAGTGTGGGCCACAACAGAGGAAATAAAAACAATTCTTCCAAATCTTTTTTTAACCATTTTTTTAATGAAATGTTTTAAAAGGTAAAAGGAAGAATTTAAGTTTACATCAATTACATTTGTCCATTCTTCTGCAGACATTCTGAGAAAAATATTATCTTTCGTAACTCCTGCATTTAAAACAAGATAATCAATGTCTATATCTAATTGTTCTTCAAGGTTGGTTTTTGAAATATCATTTAAATCTAATTGTTTAAAATTTATAAAACTATCATTACTGCTAACTTTACTTAGATTGGTGGTAGAGGCATAAATTTCACTACATTTATTTTTATTAAAATATTGACATATTGCGTTACCAATGGAACCTGTTCCTCCAGTAATAAAAATTTTTTTATTTTCAAACATAATTTTCAACTTCCTCTTTATTTGTAATTGCAATTTTTTCACCAGCAAAACTCTTAGGAATAAAGTTCAAAAGAGTTTTCTTAGGTCCAATTTCAATAAAATTATCTGCATTCATTGAAATTATTTTTTGTGTAGTATCAGACCACATTACCGGGGAATGAATTTGAACTTTTAATTGACTTGAGTATTCGTTTTTAGAAATATTCTTATAGTTAATAAGCATGTGATTAGAAATCACGTCTGACTCAACATCTTTGAATACAATATTCCTTATTTTTTTTTCAAATAGATTTGAACTATCTATCATTAATTCAGAGTGGAATGGGGCGGAAACATTTAATGGAATATATTTACCTAAAGGGTGTTTTGTTTTAAAATTTTCAAGTTCATCTCTTAATCCACAAATAACTACTTGTTTATCAGAATTTAAATTTGCTAAATAAACGCCATTACCAAAAATTGAATTATCTATAATCTGGTCCTCTTTTTTAAGTATGGCATACATCATGTATTTAGCAGGATCTGAGACAATGGACATAGCCTCCCCTCTAAATTTTACTACCCTTAGCATATCTTCAAAAATTAGACTATTAGCAAAGTATAAAGCTGAGTATTCTCCTAAAGAGTGACCTGCCAAAATGATATTAGACCCTGAGGATTTTATCTTATCCCTCATAAAATCAATTAAGATAGATGAATAGATAAAAATTGAAGGTTGGCTATATTCAGTCAAATTTAGCAAATCTGGATTTTCTTGCTTTTTTAAAACATCATATCCTAAGATGTCTGAACTCTGCTGATATCTTTCCCTAACCCAACTAAATTCACTAGCAAATTCAATACCCATCTCAGGAAATTGTGAACCCTGACCTGTAAATAGTATTGAAAGGTTTTTATTTGACATAACTAAATTATATGTGTAGACACTCTTTCTACATGAGTAACATATACGAAACAACAATTATAGTAAAACCTGATCTTGCTATTGATCAAATGAAAAATCTTAATTCATCAATCGAGCAATTTTTCTCTGATAATGAAGTTTCTATTGGCTACAAAGAGGATTGGGGAATTAAAAACTTGAAATTTTCTATAAATAAATATTCTAAAGGTTCTTTCAAATTTATGAGGTTTAATGCAACTTCTGAATTTCCAAAAAAATTAGACATTTTTCTTAAGTTTAACACTGATTGTCTTCGATTTTTAATCACAAAATCAAGTGGCGATATTGATCAAGTAACTCCTCAAATAAATAAGGATAATTAATACATGAAAAAAAATCTGAACATATCTAATGAAGAACTTTTAAAGCTCGACTATAAGCACACCCACCTATTAAAAAAATTTACTAATGAGAATGGAAAAATTATTCCTCAAAGGGTTACAAATATGTCTAGATCTATTCACACAAAAATTACAAAAGCTATTAAACAAGCTAGATTTTTATCTTTGATTTAATTATGACCAAAGTAGTTGTTTTAGAGAAATTTAAAAAGAACTGGGAAATTGGATCAGTAGTGACTGTAAAAGATGGTTATGCCAGAAACTACTTAATTCCTAACGGCAAAGCTAAGATAGCTACTAAACAGAATATTGAAGACATTAAATTAATTGAAGAAAATTTATTAAAAAAAGATAGCGAAAATAAATCTAATGCTGAAACAACAGCTCAAACAATTAATAATTTAAATTTTACAAAAGAGATTGCCGCAAAAGACAATGGTGAACTTTATGGTTCCCTTTCTGTTTCTGATATTGTTACTTTTCTTAGCGAGAATAATGTTTCTATTCAAAAAAAATCAATCAAATTAGGCAATAAAATTAAAACGACTGGCGAATATTCTGTCGTAATCGATCTTCATCCAGAAGTGGATTGTTCACTAAGTATTGAGATCTTATCCCCTAAAAGTTCTTCCTAGGACTATCTTTTTATCAAATTATTACTAACTTATATTTGTGCAAAAAAGTTACGATAGTTTAAAAGACAACGATATTGAGGTTATTTTACTAGCCTATCTGCTAAAACACCCTGAGCTTTTAGATACGCATTTTGAACAAATATCTAATAATTTGTTCGCAAACCCTGAAAGTCTAAAAATCTTCAAAGTACTTGAAGACTTTCATCAATCTCAAAAAAATATCTCAATCGATACCATAAAAAATTATATTCCTGATATTCAATCTCAAACCTTGAAAGACCTATCTCATCAAATAGATCAAATAGTTTTTTCAAAAGAAATTTTTCTTAATTATATTGAAAGTCTTCAAGAATTATATCTTAGAAGAGAACTATTTAAACTCACTCAAGACAAAAATAATGAATCTACAACATTCCAGACATCTAACAATATTAAAGAAATATTTTTAGATTTAGAAAAAAAGATTTTTGATTTATCTAATTTTAAAAAAGAAAATTATGAATTTAAAGATTTTGCCACGGTCACAAAATCCTCACTTCAGCTTGTCGAAAAAGCATTTAAGAAAAAAGGTAAATACTCTGGTGTAGTTTCTGGATTTAATGATCTAGATAATATGTTAGGAGGTTTACAAAATTCTGATCTTGTTATTTTAGCTGGAAGGCCATCTATGGGCAAGACCGCTTTAGCAACAAATATTGCATTTAATGCAGCAAAATATTATTCAAATGAAGAAGAAAGAGGTTCTGTTGTGATGTTTTCTTTAGAAATGTCAGCTGAACAAATTGGTCTTAGAATTTTAGCCGAACAATCTCGAATACCGAGTGATAAACTTCGAAAAGGTGAGTTAAATGAAAGAGACTCTGCTGCACTTTCATCTACCTACCAAGAGATACACCAATTAAATTTTTTCTTTGACGATAGTCCAAACTTAACTGTTTCTGAGTTAAGATCAAAATTAAGACGCTATAAGAAGAATTATAATATCAAGTTAGTTCTGATAGATTATCTCCAATTAATTAAATCTGAGCGTAGCAGAGATAACAGGGTAAATGAATTGTCAGAGATTACAAGAAACCTAAAACAACTGGCAAAGGAATTTGACTTACCAGTTGTTTCTCTTTCGCAATTATCTCGTCAAGTTGAAAACAGGGATGATAAAAGACCTCTCCTATCTGATTTAAGAGAGTCAGGGAGTATTGAACAAGATGCCGATGTTGTGATGTTTATATATAGAGAAAGTTATTATCTTCAACGAAATGAGCCCACCAGAGGGCCTGATGAGTCTCAAGAGTCTTATCAAAAAAAACATGATGCTTGGAAAGACAGAAATGAGGAGGTATTTAATAAAGCAGAGCTTATTGTTGCAAAACAAAGAAATGGTCCCACAGGTAAGATTGACTTATACTTCGATGATAAGTATACAAAATTCTTGGGTATGGATAAAAATAACGATCTCTAATTAAATGCAATTTATCGAAAGTATTGGTAAGACTGCCCTCAATGTTATCAGAGCAATTGGTAAGTTAGTTATATTTATTTGTTTATTTTTTCAATTTATCCTTAAACCCAAATTTTATTTAAAGCATAACTCAAAATATTTTATTGAAATTTTTATATCCTCTATTCCCATTATAGCTCTAACAGGAATTTTTTCTGGAATGGTTTTAGCACTACAATCTTATACAGGCTTTTCTCGTTTTTCTGCCGAGTCTGCAATACCTAACATAGTTGTACTTACTTTAACTCGTGAGTTGGGCCCAGTTTTAACAGGTCTGATGATATCAGCAAGAGTTGGATCTGCTATCGCTGCTGAAATTGCCACTATGAGAGTTACTGAACAAATAGATGCTCTCAAAACATTAAATACAAACTATTTTAACTATCTTGTTACACCTAGGGTTTTGAGCCTCACATTGGCTATGCCTATTTTTGTCACTATAGTAGATTTTATCGGAGTAATGGGTGGGTATGTAGTGAGTGTATATCGTTTAGGATTTAATGAGAATATGTATTTAATTAATACTATAGATTTTCTAAGTTTCTCTGATTATTTATCAGGAGTAATTAAAGCTACCGTATTTGGCTTTATTATATCCATAATTAGTTGTTATAACGGATTATATTCTGAAAAAGGTGCCTTTGGCGTAGGTTCAGCTACGACAAACGCCGTTGTTTTATCCTCTATTTTGATTTTAGTTTTTAATTACTTTCTAACTGAAATATTTTTTTAAAATGGAAATAAAAATAGAAAAATTATCAAAAAAATTTGGTGATAATCATGTACTCAAAGACATCAATCTAGTAATCGAAAAAAATAAATCAACAATCATTCTTGGCAAATCAGGATGCGGAAAGTCAGTTCTATTGAAACTTATCTATCAGTTAATCAAAAATGATGAAGGTTCAATTTTGTATGATAAAAAAAGTTTTGTAGACATAGATAAATTTGGAATGCTTTTTCAGTATGGTGCATTATTTGATAGTCTGACAATTGCTGAAAATATTGCTTTTATTGACTTTATTGAAGGTAAAAAGAATTACAGAAATAAAGTCATAAATTCATTAAAAGAAGTCGGCTTGTCTGCTGACATTTATAATAAATATCCATCTGAGATCTCTGGTGGAATGAAAAAAAGAGTAGCGCTGGCCAGAGCCATTTACAAAAATCCTAAAGTCATTTTTTTAGACGAACCGACAACAGGTCTTGATCCAATAAATAGTGATATGATTAATGAATTAATTATCAGAATCATTAGAAAGAAAAAAATGACTGCAGTCACAATTACACATGATATCCAGAGTGCTTTAAAAACTGGTGATAATTATTTTTTTCTTAATAATGGGGTAGTTGAGGACTCAGGGAAATGTACATCTATGCTCAAATCAAAAAATAAATTGCTCGATGAATTTTTACTAGGTGTGAAAAAACTTCAAAAAAGCTAATGAGCTTTGATAACTTAAATTATGTGGACTTTATTTATTTATCTTTATTAGTTTTATTTATAATATTTTTTTCCCTTAAAGGGGCAACTAAGTCTATCAATTATAGCTTAAAAATACTTTTATCAGTCTCTATTCCTTTTTTATTCTACAAAAGAGCATCGAACTATATTTTGGCTGAATTAGATATTGAATTTTTCAATAATCTTGCAGACTCAAATAAAATCTTTTTTGAGATTGTCATCTTTATAATTTTATTTTTATTGGTTTATATAACCTACTCTATTTTAGAAAAAGCAATCAATATTAAATCACCAACACAATTAGAATTTAAAATAATAGATATTATTGTAGGAGCTATATATGGGCTCTTGATATTTTCTTTTCTATTTTATATTTCCTTTTCAATCTTTCTCAATAAGCACATCAAAGTCAATAACTCTATCATTGAGTTTAATATTTCTTTTTACGAAAAGTTATTAAATAAAAAAACAGAAAATAATTTAAATATTAATGAAAAAAATGATGATAAAGTCCCTGAGAAGAAATCAAACAAATCTAATGAGTTATATTAATCAAGATAAATTTATCGACCATTGTGCAGTTTTTGGGACATACAATATAAAGGATGCTGTTTATTCTAATATTTTAGGTCTTCACGCCCTACAACATCGAGGACAAGAGGCTTCAGGAATATTTTATTTTCAAGATAATGGGAAGTTTTCTTTCAAAAAAGGTATAGGTAAGGTCTCTGAAGTTTATGTGGGATTTAATCATGAACAAATTGAAAATCCTAAAGTTACAAATGGTCATAATCGATATTCTACGTTTGGTGGTAGCGAAGAAAAAAATATTCAACCTTTATATGCTCAAATTAATAAAGATATTATTTCTATAGCCCACAATGGAAATATCACTAATGCTCATTATTTAAAAGAGATTTTACTTGAAGATGGTTGTATTTTTCAATCCGATATGGATACAGAAGTTATTCTTCATCTAATCGCCAAAAGTAAAGAGACTAATATTATTGAAAAAATTCAAGATGCACTCAGAAAAGTAGAAGGTGCTTACTCATTAATAATTACCTACAACGATGAAATAATAGCAATCAGAGATCCTAATGGTATACGACCTCTTGTGCTTGGAAAAAAAGATAATGGCTATGTTATTTCATCTGAGACCTGTGGTCTTGATATTATTAATTCTACATTTGAAAGAGAGATTAATCCTGGAGAAATTTTTTTAATTAATGATAAAGGCACTAGATCGTTTTCTATAGCTAATAAGGTTGATAAAAAATTTTGTATCTTTGAATATATTTATTTTGCAAGACCAGATTCGAATTTTCTTAATCAAAATGTTTATGAAGCCAGAATTAATATTGGAAAGGAATTATATTTAGAAAATAAAGAAAATAATTCTGATATTGTAATTCCTGTTCCTGACTCTGGTTTGGCTTCTGCCATTGGATACTCTGAGGCATCAGGAATACCCTTTCAACTTGGGATTATTCGTAACCACTATGTAGGCCGATCATTCATTCAGCCAAAACAGGAGTTAAGAGATTTAGCTGTCAAAATGAAACATAACGTGAATCTAAAATTACTAAAAGGAAAGTCCATTACCTTGATTGACGACTCAATTGTTCGAGGAACTACTAGTAAAAAAATTGTAAGTCTTTTGAAAAATGCTGGAGTAAAAGAGATACACTTTAAAGTCGCTTCACCAGCTATTGTCGGATCTTGCTATTATGGTGTAGATACACCCAATGAAGACAATCTAATAGCGAATATTAAAAGTCTGGAAGAGATTAAAGACTACCTAAAGGTAGATAGTTTACAATATCTATCATTAAATGGCCTTTATAAAGCCGTAAATGGAAATAACGGATATTGTGATGCTTGTTTTACAAAAAATTACCCAGTACCCTTAATTGATCAAACATTAAAAAAACAACAAAAAGAACAAATTAAACTAGTTTGAACAATAGTTTAATAATCCACTACCACGGTAATATTAAATATTCAGAAGAAGAAAATATTATCTTAATTTCGGAGGATACTAATTGGAAAAATAATTTTTTTAACAAACAACTTCAAATAGATTATCTAAAAATAGAAGATTATATAAAGGCATCACAGGTAGTTAATCAAGAGTTTGGGGAAATTAATAACATTAAAATTATAAATCATAATTATGATTTGAATATGATTTCTTATCAATATGACTATGAAATGATTAAGAAAAATTATCATATTCTTGGTAATCTAATTTTTTTTATTAATTCATTAATTCAAAATTTTTCAGAAAATATTAAATTTGAATTAATTTTAGAAGAAGAAAGTCATTTTAAAATTCATCAAAATAACTTTAACTTATCATTAAAAAATTATTTAAAGGTTTTACAAAAAGATCTTTCAAATAAATTTAATATAGAATTAAAAAATTAAATTAAAATTGATACCTTTTAGATTTAATTCTCTTATTAAGATCTTGGATAAGAAGCTCTTTATATGTGGCTTAATATTTTTTTTATTAAAATTACATGAAATTTTAAAATAGTTTTTTTGATTGACAGTAAAAGCAGTAATAAAATAAATTTTAAATTCCTTAGAGTTTTTTTGAATTTTACCAAGCTCCCCATTAATAGGTTTAATAATTTTATTTAGATATGAAGTTTTAAAAAAGAATTTATTATTTAAATGTCCATAGATCAAATCAAGTATTTTAGATTTTGATAGATTTATTGCAGAAATAAAATGGATATTTAAAGAACTATAGTAATTATGATTATTCGATAGATAGTCTAGAAATTTTTTTTGATAGATATTTTTTTCACTAATTAGATCCATTTTATTCACAAGCACTAAAAAAGGCTTGTTTCTTTTTGAGAGTGACCCTATGAGCGAAAGGTCTAACTTTGACTCTGAAGTGGCATCAAGTAATAAAACTATAAGAGAAGCATTTTTAATAAAATACTCTGACTGAATGATTGAAAATTTTTCAAAATCATTGTTTCTTCTATTTGATCTACTCCTAATAAAGCCTGCTGTATCAATAAAGCGCAAAATTTCTTTTTTATAATTTATATCCCAATTAACAGAGTCTCGTGTTGTATGAAGGTTTGGAGATGTTTTAGATAGTTGGATATTTGTAATCTTATTAAATAATGTTGATTTACCGGTATTTTCTTTTCCAAAAATAACTATCGTGCTCACGTCTTGTTTTATGGGACTGTCATTCTCTATTGAATTTTGACCTGCTAGAAAATCGTATAATTCTGCAAAATTATCTTTTTGATTAGCAAAAATTTTTGAAAATAAATTTGGAATTAAATTAGTAAAATCTGATTTATTAAAGTTGAAAAAATAAATATTTGTACCTTTCGAGTTGATGAATTTACAAATTTTCAAATCTTCTTCAGTAAAAATTTCTGAAAGATAGATAAATTTTATATTTGAAATTTTTAGATCGCTAATTCTTTTATATATTTCTTTAAAATCAGATAAATTATAAAATCCTGGAGTATCGTATAAGTAATAGTGAAAATTTTTTATAGAAATTTCTTTTCTAATGATGTCTACAGTTGTATTTTCTAAAGGGTTTGAAATAGTTCTGTGATTTTTAGAAAAAAGATTAAATAAATGAGATTTACCCTCATTTACTTTTCCAATAATAAAGTAATTATTCACTGAGTGTATAAAGATTTCGACTATCTACAAAATAATAATTATTATTGCTTTTAAAAAACTTTAAAAAATCTGTAAGCTTTTCTTTAATTGAATTTATTAATTCACCATTAAGATTGATAACGCTGATACCATCTTGATTGACTAAATATAGGTTTTCACCATCTGTCCAAAAGTTAAATGGATTTTCTTGACTATGGGCAATTTCTTTTTGCAAATAACCCTGAGATGAGAAAATAAAAATCTTATTAAACGTTAAAATAAACAAGTTTCTTTCATCATCGATAAAATAATCAACTATAGGGCTAGAGATGTCTGTTTCCCATAATATTTCGGAGGTAATAGGATTAAAAATAGATATCAAACCTTTTTTTTCTATAAAATAGAAAAAGTTATCAATATTAAAAGGGGTATCTAAGAATTCTTCAAATGTACCCACTTGAGAAAGAATATTCAAATCCTCCAAGTAATAATTAGTTTCGGGAGTGTTATCAGTTTGTTTTAAAAAAATTAATGTTCCAGAATTATAAAGAATAACATTGCTATTATTATAAGGGTAAGTGTTTGAGGTGTTTGTTATTCCATGATTAATAGCAAAATTTCCAGTTGTAACAAAAGTTTTATTTTCTAAGTTAATTTCAATAATTTCTCCAAAAACACTAAAAGTTATGATTTTAGAAGATTGGGAGATAATATTTTGACTAAGAAAAACTTGTAAATCTAAAATTATCTCAAAACCATTTTGCGTAGATTTAAATACCTTACCTTGATTAGTTAAAATATATAGTTCGCTATCTAAAGATGAAATGAGAATAATTTCTTCATCTTTATTAATCTCAATTTCATAACTATTATTTTCTTTGAAATCTGTTTTGGAAATTGAAAGTAAATCATTTTTCTTATTGTAATAAATTTCATTTTCTAAAATCAAGAATTGTGATTTTATATCAATATTGGCAATTTTTTTTATTTCGAATGGTTTATTCAAATCAAACTTCTTATTAACAGGGTAAAAAACCTTACCTATTTTGAATTCATCATTGCTTTCTAGGGCCAGTGATTTATTTAAAAAAACCTCTTCGACTTCATTTTTAGGAATATAATCAGGCTCTACTGTTCCTAAATATTGGTTACATGATGAAAGGAGAAGTAAAAAGCCGATAAGCTTAACTATTTTCATTTTTTAATCGACTGATAGCCTTGATGAAAAAATTATCAATCTCTTCACTATTGTCTCGATAAATTAAATCAAAATTATTTATATCTAAATTAAGAAAATAAATTTTTGCAATGTCACTAAAGATAAAATTTTCATCTTGGGATAATGATTTTAAAGTTTCAGAGTCTAAATCAACAATAGCTTTTTTTAAAAGAATTATATCCCTCTCAAGTTTTTCATATTTATCTAAATTTTCTATAGAAGCCAAATTTAGATCAGCAAAAAAAGAAACATTCGGATCTGAGATATTAGATAAATATTCCATTTTTTGATCAATCCCTTGAGTGTCTTCATTATAAAGGTTAGCAAGATAAATATCGAAATACTTCTCTGTTTCTTTATTTGAATTTAATAGAAAGAAATATGCAAGTATGATGAGTAATATTCCTAGACCAGATGCAATAAATATATTTCTTTTAGTAATTAACTTTTCCATTTAATTGAACATCCCATACTTGGGATTTGTTGTGAGGAACAATACCCCTTAGCTATTACTTCTTCAATAGCATAATATAGCTCAGGCTCTCCCTTTTCTGGATCTTTTCCGTTAGAGTCTAGCCTACCTCTATAATGTAATTTTAAGTCTTTATCGAAAAAATAGAATTCTGGAGTGCATAAGGCTTCAAAATTTTTGGCAATTGACTGATCGCTATCAACTATATACTCAAAATCAAAATTAGCCCTTGAAATCTGTTTCAACAGATTAGAATTACTATCCTCAGGATAAGCAGATTGGTCGTTAGACATAATAGCCAATGAATTAACTTTTATCTCCTTGAGAAGAGAGGTTTCAATGGCTATCTTTTTTTCAATAGATCTAACATAGGGACAATGATTACAAATAAACATAATCAAAATTCCATTTAAACCAGACATATTATAAAGAGAATTTTTATACCCTTTTAAGCTAGTAAATTCAAAATTTTCGGGTTTCCAACCAAAATTACAACTTGAAGAATTTAAGAGTACCATTTATCTTAATATATATTGAAAATTATAAACTTAAATACTAATTCTAATTATTCTATCCCAAAAAAAACATTTCAATATTTACTTAACGCTTACTCTTACGGCTTATCTAAAAATATTTGGAAAAATTATTCCATCCAAACTGCTGACTCAAAACACTCTAAAACCAATATTACTTTTTACAAATCGAACTTTTCTTTTCCTATTATCAAAATTAATTATTCAAATAAATATGATCGAGAATTTTTTGAAGTGTCTTATAATAATAAAAGAAAAGTTTTTAGTAACTTGTCTTCATTAAATATCTGGCTTAACAATTATTTTTTTTCTAAACCTAAAATATAAATTTCTTTAGACTTATTGTCTGAAGCATTGGGCTTGACATACATTGCTTTGTTAAATTGAAATTTAATTTCTTTAAATAATTGTTCTGTATCCTCACCCTGAAAATTTTTTACTAAGAAAAAACCACCTGGTTTTAAGAAAGATTTAATAAATTGAAAAGATAAAAAACTTAAATTGTAACTATTTGCTTGATCTAGAAATTGATTACCAGATGTGTTTGGAGCTATGTCTGAAATAATTGCATCAAAACAATAATTTTTAGAAATAAAAACTTCAGAAATTTTTTCAAACTCGTTCAAATCTAAATTATAAAAAGTGAAATTATCATTAAATTTTTTTTCTATGGGGAGGATGTCGACTCCAACTACACTTTGATTACCACTTTTATTGAGAACATATTGAGTCCATCCGCCAGGACAACATCCAATATCTAATACTTTAGATGATTTCTTGATAATTTGATGCTTTTTGTCAATTTCTTCTAATTTGTAATATGCCCTAGAAATAAGGTCATTTTTCTTTGCTAGTTGGTAAAAATGGTCTTTTTTTCTATTTTTATACCATTGTTTCATTTTATTTATAATCTGATATGAATTCGTCTACATATATTCATAGAAAGCCAACATTACATCATGACAAACTCTATTACTAAAAAATTTTTAGCAATATTTTTTTTTGTTTCACCTATTTTTGCCTCTGAATGGGGTGAGTCTAATAAAAATAGTGAAGTTCAATTATTTACTGTCCAAGTGTTAGACTCAGAGGCTTTTGTTATTAAAGATAGTATCGAATTCAGTTCCACTACAGAAGCTCATCAAAGAATTGAAGTAAAATCTGAAATCATGACGACCGTAGAAGAGGTTTTAAGAAAAGCGGGAACTTTCGTAAATAAAAATGATCTTGTTATTAGGCTTGATGAATACAATACAAATTTAGATCTCTATAAACTTGACCTTCTCTCAGAAAGTGAATTCAAAAAGATTGCACTTTATGCACCTTTTGATGGAATCTTGTTAGATAATCATAAAATTGCTGGAGAATTAGTTATGCCTGGTGAGAGAGTTTATGAGTTAATTGATCTATCTTCTCTTGAGATTTATGGATACATCAATGAAAATGAAATACTTGATATATCAACTAAGAATGAAGTTGATGTAACTATCCTGGGAGAAGAAGTACAAGGTTTTATTGATTATATATCTCCAATTTCAGACCCAGAAACAAAAACATTTGAAATTGTTGTTAAAGTTAAAAATAAAGATCTCAGGTATAAAGATGGCCTCTCATCAATGATTTTTATAAACAAAGGTGAAGTGTTAGCTCACAAAATTTCTCCTTCGATACTTGCCTTAGGAGATGAAGGTCAGCTTGGAGTAAAAGTAATAACTAAAGGCAATGAGGTTGAGTTCAAAGATATTACAATTATTGAGGATACTTCCGAGTATATGTTAGTTACTGGTTTGAGCGAAAAAGAAAAAATTATAATCGTTGGCCAACAATACGTGTCAAATGGTGAAAAAGTAAATTTCGAATAAAAGAAAAATGAATTTAGTCAATATCGCCAGTCAATATTATAGAACAACCATATCTATCTTTTTATTCATTATCTTATCCGGATCTCTTGTATTTAATAATATTCCAAAGGAATCCTCCCCTGACGTTAATCTTCCATATATATACGTCTCACTAGGTTTAACTGGCATAAGTCCTGAAGACTCTGAAAAACTTCTAATAAAGCCAGTTGAGGACGAAATTTCAAACATTGAAGGTAAAAAAGAAATGACAAGTACTTCCTATCAAAGTGGTGGTAATATTTTATTGGAATTTAATGCTGGATTTGACCCAGACCAGGCCTTGCTTGATACTAGAGAGCAGGTTGATCGCGCAAAATCTGATTTACCTGATGATGCAGATGAACCAAAAGTAAGTGAGGTTAATATAAGCCTCTTCCCCATTCTAGTTGTTTCTATTAGTGGGGATGCCTCTGAATTCTTACTCAAAAAAATTTCTAATGATCTCAGAGATAAAATTCAATCTTTACCAAACGTATTAGAAGTACAAATTGGAGGGGAAAGAGAAGAGCAATTAGATATAATTATCGATCAAAATAAAATAGAAGCTTATGGTTTAAATTTAAATGAAATTTTAAGTTTTGTTCGATCCAACAATCAAGTTGTATCTGCTGGAAATTTAGATACTGGAGACGGTCGTTTTGTAATCAAAATTCCAGGCTTGTATGAAAATTTAAATGATATTTTCAATACTCCCATCAAAGTTAATGACAAAAAAACAATAAAATTTAAAGATATAGCCTCTCTTAAAAGAACTTTTAAAGATCCTGAAAAATTTGCAAGACTTAATGATCAGTCAGCTTTCACTCTAGAAATTTCAAAAAGAATTGGTGCTAACATTGTTGAAACAGTCAACCAAGTGAGGGAACTAGTAGCCGAAGAGCAAAAATCATTACCTTCCAAAATTAATATTACTTTCTCTGGCGACGAGTCCATCAACATAAAAAATATGTTGGGAGATTTACAAAATAACGTCATTTTTTCTATTCTTTTAGTCATGAGTGTTGTGATTATCTTTTTAGGTATTCGCTCTAGTCTTCTTGTTGGCCTTGCTGTTCCAGGTTCATTTTTATCTGCAATACTTGTGCTTTATATCTTAGGCTTCACTGTCAATATGGTTGTTCTATTTGGTCTAATATTATCTGTTGGTCTCTTAGTTGACGGAGCGGTCGTAGTTGTGGAATATGCCCAGAGAAAAATTCAAGAGGGTATGGGATTAGCTGATGCATACATCAAAGCTGCTTCAAGGATGTCGTTGCCTATCATCGCATCGACTTTAACGACAATAGCAGTTTTTGTTCCACTATTATTTTGGCCAGGAACTACTGGAGGATTTATGAAATATATCCCCATTACTGTAATATCAGTGCTTAGCTCCAGTCTTGTAATGGCTCTGATTGTTGTTCCTATTATCGGAACACAATCATATAAAATAAGAAATCTTTTCTTTTTCTTTTTTATACCTATTGTTTTATTTGGAATAATTAATTTTATTACTTATTCCTTTTTATCAAAATTCCAGTTTGATAAGTATTTAAACTTAGGTATCAAAGCTCTAGTTTCAATTGCCATCGCATTTATTATTTATAAATTCTTTAAATTTATAAAAAGCAGGGGGTTTCTTCAAACAATATCAATTCCAAAAATTAGTGCTGATGAAGATGAAGATTTAACTGATATTTCAAAAGTAGGTATTTTTACAAAAATTTATTTATTCCTATTAAAGATATGTATTAATCATCCACTAAAAATCGCAGTTGTTGCCATATCTTTACTTATTGGTATTTATGCTGCTTATGGAAAATATGGTAAGGGTGTAATCTTCTTTCCTTCTGTTGAGGCAGAAAATACAAAAGTAATCGTTTATGCGACTGGCAATCTCTCTGTAATTGAAAAAGATCAATTAGTAAGAAACGTAGAACAAAAAATTATCCAACTTCAAACTCAAAATAATGAATTTGAGTCTATTTATACCACTTCTGGTAATGTTTCTAATAGGCAAGAAAGTTCGCCTGATATTATAGGATTTATTGATATTGAGTTTAAGGATTGGGATAAAAGAAGAAAAGCTGATGTATTAATATCAGAAATCAGAGAGGCAACTTCTACCATACCAGGTATAAAAGTTGAAACCCGAACCCAAAGAGCAGGCCCACCAAGGGGAAAGCCTATCGAAATTAATTTAACATCCAATGATCCTTCTATTACTATTTCAGAGGTAAAAAGAATTCAGGAATATCTTTCTAATATTCAAGGCCTAAAAGATTTAGAGACTTCTCTGCCCTCTCCTAGTATTGAGTACCAACTCTATGTAAATCGTGAAGAGGCTGCTAAATATGGTGCCAGTATTGCTATTATAGGAAATACTATAAAATTAATAACAGGGGGTTTAAAACTAAGTGAATTCAGACCTGACGATAGTGATGAGTCTATTCCTATTTATCTGCGCCTTCCTGAAAATCAAAGAACTATAGACCAACTTAATAGTATTAAAATTCCTACTTCCTCAGGGTATGTTCCAATTTCAAATTTTACTGAAATAGAAACAAGCCAGGAGACTGGAAATTTAGTCAGAGTTGATCAGAATAGAATTGAAACCATTAAATCAGATGTGGTTAGATTTTATCAAACAGACGCTTATGTAAGACTAATCAAACATTGGCTTGGAATTCAAAAATTTGATATTCCCAATAACTTTGGCCTAGATTTACCAGAATTCAACTCTGCGGATATCGACCCAAGGGTTAAAGTCTCATTTAAAGGAGAAGATGAAAGTCAGAAACAATCGCAAGCCTTTCTTCAAAAAGCCTTTATGATTGCCATATTCTTAATGGGAGTAATTCTGCTTACTCAATTCAACAGTTTTAGTAGCGCAATCTTGATATTGTTTGCCGTGATTATGTCAACTGTTGGGGTTATATTAGGATTATTAATAACTCAACAACCTTTTGGAATAGTAATGAGTGGTATTGGAGTAATCTCATTAGCAGGAATTGTGGTTAACAATAATATTGTCTTAATCGATACTTTTGACAGGCTTTATAAGAAGACTAATAGTGCCAAAGAGGCGTTATTGATGACAGGTGCTCAAAGACTAAGACCAGTTTTATTAACAACTACAACTACCGTCTTAGGTTTAATGCCTATGGCTTTAAAAATTAATATCGATTTTGTGAATTTAGAATACACCTATAATTCTCCTGACACTCAATGGTGGGTAGATTTATCTAGAGCTATTATTTTTGGTTTACTTTTTTCAACTTTATTGACTTTATTGGTTACCCCTGCAGCCTTAATGCTTAAGTCTCGATTTTTATCTGGAGACAGGGCTGAAAAATCTAAAAAAGTAAAAAAACAAGTTAAATATAGCTAACGCTAAATAAGCTACAGCTATTGCAAGAGTAGTTTGCCAAAAGTATGTGATCAAAAAGATTAGAATTAATACTACAAAAATCACAACTGCCCTAAAATAAAGAGAGTTTAATTTAATATTTTTTAGTGAAGGTGTAGGAACTCTGCTTATCATCATTGCTCCCGAAAAAACAACCAAGAAAGCAGATGAAATTTCTTTATTTATAAGAAAATGATTAAAATCAATAAAAGTTAGATACATCGGGATCATTATTATGCCTGCCGCAGCAGGAGAAGGGATGCCCACAAAAGTCTTAGATTGCTCTTTCATGTTTTCGATATTAAATCTTGCCAATCTTAATGCAGCACAAACGGTATAAAACAAGCTACAGATCCATCCTATTTGTCCCAGTTCAAATGTAAAACAAAGGTTGATTAAAAGAGATGGCGCTAGACCAAAACTTATAAAATCTGATAATGAGTCTAGCTCTGCACCAAACTGACTTGATTTTTTTAATTTTCTAGCAACCCAGCCATCAAAAAAATCAAAAAAAGCCGCTAACATAATCATCAAAACAGCTAATTGCCAATTACCTTGTATAGAAAATTTTATTGAAGAAATGCCTGCAATTAAAGACATCATTGTAATCATATTAGGTATGAACCTTATAAAAGGATATTCTCTCATAAATAAATTTTTTAGATTTTTTTAAATTCTCTTTGAGTAATTTTGGATTTTATATCTTGTGCAATAATAGTCTCTCCACCGATACATTGCTGTCCTTCATTAACTAATAATTTAAAGTTATTAGGGAATTCAATATCAACCCTACTTCCAAATTTAATAATACCATATCTATCACCTTGGTTGATATTTTCATTGGGTTTTACATAATTGACAATTCTTCTTGCAATTAGACCTGCAATTTGAGTAACATAAATAAGGTTATTTCCATTTTTTATTGTTATTTTTAATCTTTCATTTTCATCACTAGCTTTATCTAAAGTGGCATTAATAAATTTTCCTTCAATATAGTCAACTTTAGTAACCTCTCCTGAAATTGGTAGTCTTTGAATGTGGACGTTAAAAATACTAAGAAATATAGAAACCTTTGTGTAAGGTTTTTTTCCTTCTTTTATTTCCGTTATGTTGGTAATCAAACCATCGGCAGGGCTAACTAATATATCATCACCTATTGGAACAACTCTTTCAGGATCTCTGAAAAAATAAAAAATGAAGATTAGAAAAATTAGTGAGATTATAAAAAGTGGCTTATAGATAAAGTAAAAAAAAACTACAAGTAAAAAAAGTATAATTAATGCAGCGGAAACCTCTTTATGAAAACGAAAGTACATAGTGGATGAATTAATATCTGAAATGCATTATTTGATCAATAAAATAGATTTTTTTTACCTATTTTATTTGTTATACCTAGGGTCTTCAAAATATGTCAAAAATTACAGTTAAAAATCCCATCGTAGAGCTCGATGGTGATGAAATGACCCGAATTATATGGGATTTCATTAAAAAGAAATTAATCCTTCCCTACTTAGATATAGACCTCAAATACTATGATCTCTCTGTTCAAAAAAGAGATGAAACAAATGATCAAATTACTGTTGATGCTGCTAATGCCATAAAAAAGTATGGTGTAGGAGTCAAATGCGCAACTATAACTCCTGACGACAATAGAATGAGTGAGTTTAATTTAAAAAAAATGTGGAGATCTCCAAATGGAACAATTCGTAATATATTAGATGGAACTGTTTTTAGACAGCCAATTATTTGTCAAAATATTCCTCGAATTGTTCGTACATGGAATGATCCTATTGTAGTTGGTAGACATGCTTTTGGAGACCAATATAGAGCAACAGAAATGCAGATTACGAAACCAGGAAAGCTTTTTTTAAAGTTCGTTTCTGATGATGGTGAAACTTTCGAAGAAGAAGTATTTCAATTTCAAAATAATGGAGTCGCATTGTCTATGTATAATTTAGATGAATCCATCAGGGGTTTTGCTAGAGCTTGTTTCAACTATGGTTTAAATTTGAAATGGCCAGTTTATTTGTCTACCAAAGATACTATTTTAAAAAAATATGATGGAAGATTCAAAGAATTATTCCAAGAAATCTTTGATACTGAATTCAAAAAAAGTTTTGAGGAAAATAATATAATTTACGAACATCGTTTAATTGATGATTTAGTTGCTTCTGCAATGAAATGGAGTGGAAAATTTGTTTGGGCTTGTAAGAATTATGATGGTGATGTTCAATCAGACTCTGTGGCTCAAGGATATGGATCTCTTGGTATGATGTCGAGTGTACTCATGACACCCGATGGCAAAATTATAGAGTCAGAGGCTGCTCATGGCACAGTAACAAGACATTTTAGACAGCATCAAAAAGGTGAAAAAACCTCAACAAACCCAATTGCATCAATTTTTGCATGGACTAAAGGTTTATATTTTAGAGGTCAGTTTGATCATAATCAGGATTTAATGAATTTTGCTAATACCCTAGAGAAAATATGCATCGAAACTGTTGAGTCTGGACAAATGACAAAAGATTTGGCAATTCTTGTTAGCCCTGATACCAAATGGATGAACACTGAAGATTTCTTAAGTTGTTTAGATATAAATCTACAAAAAAAACTTGCCTAAATTTGCTCTCGAATGCTAGAAAAAGCCTGATTTATATTGTTTTTCTGATCACCTCCAGCTTGTGCAAAATCTACTCTCCCTCCACCGCCTTTTGAGCCAAGATGATCAAATGATGATTTGATCAAAACCCTGGCATCGTATTTATCGATTAAATCTTTAGTTAAACCAATGATGATAGATACTTTATCATCATTAATAGTTATGCAAGCAAGAATAGAGTTCTGTTTTTCGGATTTAAACTTGTCATAAATAGACCTTAGCTCTTTAGGTGGGAGACCCTCAATAACTTGGGTTATGTAATTTACACCATTAATTTCATCAACAGCAATTTGATTATTACTGTCGCTAGATAAAATTGATTTATTTTTTAAAGTATTTAAATAATTTTCTAATTTTTTAATGTAAACAGTTTTGTTGCTATCTTGAAAATTTATCTGACCAGATAGGTCTTTAATTTGTTTTTCTAAATCATTTATATTTTCATTTTGTTGGATTTCTAATTTCTCTTTTTCTTTACTTTTTAGTGAAAGATATTCATCAACTTTGTTAAATGTGAGGGCTTCAATTCTTCTAACACCTGAAGAAACAGACTCTTCATTAATAATAAAAAACTTACTAATTTCAGTAACATCTGTGACATGAGTGCCTCCACATAATTCTATAGAATATGGGTTGTCGTTTTTAGATCCAAGGGTGACAACTCTTACTTCATCTCCATATTTTTCACCAAATAATGCAATCGCACCTGATTTGATCGCATCCTCTTGAGATTTAATTTCTATATTAGATTTTGAAGTAGTTTTGATTACTGAATTTACCTCATCTTGAATCTTATTTATATCTTCAGAGGATATTTGTTTATTATGACTAAAATCAAATCTTAATTTTTCAGAATTTACTAAAGAGCCTCTTTGGGCAACATGATTTCCTAATGTATTTCTTAAAGCGGCATGAAGAAGGTGTGTTGCTGAGTGATTTTTCATAATTAAAGATCTTCTTTCCTCATTTATAGAGAGATCTACATCTTCACTAACTTTCATACTTCCTGAAATTAATTTTCCAAAATGAATAAAAATACCTTGAGGTGTTTTTTTCGTATCTGATACTAAAAATTCTCCATTCTTTGATTTAATTGTACCTGTATCACCTACTTGGCCACCTGACTCGCCGTAAAAGCATGTATTTTCAGTAATAATACATCCCTCAATTGAATGGTCTTTTAGGAAATCGACCTCATTAGAGTTATGTAAAATGGAAAGGATTTTGGATTTAACACTATTTTTTTCATAACCATTAAAAATTGTAGGATTATATTTTTTTGCTAACTCAAACCAAATTTTTTGAGTTGCGGTATCTCCACTACCTTTCCATGAGGCTCTGGCCTCCTCTTTCTGTGCCTCCATGGCTTGGTTAAAAGACTCAATATCAATAACTATATTTTTTGATTTTAAAAAATCTTGTGTTAAATCAAGAGGAAATCCAAAAGTATCATATAACTTGAATGCTACTTTGCCATTCAATGTATTATTTTTAATATTTGGAATTTCTTGGGATAGTATATCTAATCCTTTGGTTAAAGTTTCTCGGAATCTAACCTCTTCATCTTGTAAGGTCTCTGTGATCAAATCTGCTCTAATATTGAGTTCGTCGTAAAACCCACTCATTAAATTTTGAAGATCTTTGAATATTTTTGAAAATAAAGGATCACGTGAGCCCAACGTATAAGCATGTCGTATTCCTCTTCGTAAAATTCTTCTGAGAACATAGCCTCTTCCCTCATTTGAAGGTATAACACCATCGGCAATCAAAAAAGAAGATGCCCTTAGATGATCTGCAATAACCCTAAAACTTGCTTTGTTTTCCTCAGTTAATTTTGTTTTAATCAATTCCTGAGTCGCGTTAATTATATTGGTAAACAAGTCAGATGAGTAATTATCATTACTACCATTTAAAAGAGCGGTAATTCTTTCCAATCCCATTCCTGTATCTACACAAGGTTTAGGTAAATCTAATCTTTTTTGAGAGTCAATCTGCTCATATTGCATAAAAACCAAATTCCATATCTCAATAAAACGGTCACCATCCTCATCAGGAGAGCCTGGGGGCCCACCAAAATATTTCTCTCCATGATCATAAAAGATCTCGGAGCAAGGGCCACATGGACCAGTATCTCCCATAGACCAAAAATTATCTGAAGTGGAGATCTTAATAATTCTACTATCAGGTAATTTGGCGATCTTTTTCCAAAATTTTTCAGCCTGTTCATCATCATGGTAAATAGTAACTAAAAGTTTATCCGGATTAATTTCATATTTTTTTGTGATTAAATCCCAAGCAAAATAAATTGCCTCTTCTTTGAAATAGTCACCAAATGAAAAGTTACCAAGCATTTCAAAAAAAGTATGATGTCTCGTGGTAAAACCTACATTTTCTAAATCATTATGCTTGCCACCTGCTCTTACACATTTTTGTGAAGTTGTAGCTCTTGTATAGGATCTTTGTTCTAATCCAGTAAATACATTCTTAAATTGAACCATTCCAGAGTTAGCAAACATTAATGTTGGGTCATTATCTGGAACTAGGGAGCTGGAGTTCACATGGGAGTGTCCTTGGTGTTTAAAATAATCAATGAAAATATTTCTTACTTGGTTAGAAATCATAACCTAGCAATATAGATTAATTTATTTGAAAATTAATACTTATTCTTCAGTTTTTTTTTCAGGAGTATCGTCAGGTAGAGCTGGTGGATCAATCATTAATTCTTCTACAGTATCAGAGTTCGACCTAATCCTTGTCTCAATTTCCTCTAAAAGAGCGGGATTATCTTTTAAAAACTGTTTTGTGTTTTCTCTACCTTGACCAATCTTCTCATCTTTATAAGCATACCATGCTCCAGATTTATCAATAATATCAGCTTGAACGCCTAAATCGATAATTTCACCAATTTTTGAGATTCCTTCTCCATACATAATATCGAATTCAACCATCTTGAAGGGTGGGGCCATTTTATTTTTGACAACTTTTACCCTAGTCTGATTGCCGATAATGTTATCTTTGTCTTTAATGGCACCAATTCTTCTAATATCAAGTCTAACAGAAGAGTAAAATTTAAGAGCATTTCCGCCTGTGGTAGTTTCTGGGCTTCCAAACATTACTCCTATTTTCATTCTCAATTGGTTAATAAACACCACCATTGTATTAGTTTTTGAAATAGAACTAGTTAATTTTCTAAGAGCTTGACTCATTAATCTAGCTTGAAGACCTGGAAGAGAGTCTCCCATCTCACCCTCGAGTTCTGCTCTGGGCACCAAAGCTGCTACAGAGTCAATGACCAAAAGATCTATTCCTTCTGACTTAACTAAAGTATCTGCTATTTCTAAAGCCTGTTCTCCTGTATCGGGTTGAGAAATTAAAAGTTCATCAATATTGACACCAAGTTTTTTTGCATAGCCTGGATCAAGGGCATGCTCAGCATCAATGAAAGCGCATGTTCCTCCCATTTTTTGAGCCTCTGCAATTACATGTAGGGTTAAAGTAGTTTTACCCGAACTTTCTGGACCATAAACCTCTACAACTCTTCCTTTGGGTAATCCACCTATGCCCAAAGCTATGTCTAAGCCTAGAGACCCTGTTGAATAAACATCAACACTACCCATATCTTCACTTTTTTTTCCAAGCATCATTATGGAGCCTTTTCCATAAGATTTCTCGATACTACTGATAACAGTTTTTAATTTGTTTAAATTGTCTTTTTTATCCATGATTCTATTATAAATAGTAAATAATTGTACTTACTTAACAAGAACAAACATGGAAAATAGCGCGATTTTTAATGACTTTATCCCTGGTGCATTAGTGAAATGTCCATCACAACCTAGTTGGGGAATTGGTCAAGTTCAGTCATGTATTAATGGAAAAGTTACAATTAACTTTGAGAATGTTGGAAAAAAAGTTATAGATTTAATGTTCATAAACTTAGAATTAATAGAAAATGCTGGCTGATCAATTTAAACGTAAAATCGACTATTTAAGAGTGTCTGTCACAGATCGTTGTGATCTAAGATGTACCTATTGTATGGCCGAAGATGTCACTTTTTTACCTAGACAAGAAGTCTTAACTATTGAGGAGATCATAAAATTAATTGATGTCTTTAATGAATTAGGTGTAAAAAAATTTAGACTAACAGGTGGGGAGCCTTTAGTTAGAAAAAACATTATTTCTGTAATTGAACATTTATTTGAATTAAAAAAACAAAATAAAATTATAGAACATACCTTAACTACTAATGGAACCAATTTAGAAAAGTATTCTCCCATTCTAAAAGAAAATGGGATTGATAGAATTAACGTATCTTTAGATAGTCTAAGCTCAGAAAAATATAAAGAAATCACAAAGTGGGGCGATCTTGAAAAAGTTAAAAATGGAATTCGCTCTGCGATTAATGAAGGTATCAAGGTAAAGATCAATACTGTACTGACTCAAGATTTTAACGATGAGGAAATATTTGAAATCATAGATTGGTGTAAAAAAAACTCCTGTGATATTTCATTAATTGAAGTAATGCCTATTGGGTCTATTGGTGAGAAAAGATTTGATCAGTACCTTTCTATGAAGACTTTTGAAGAAAAATTATTAAAAAAATTAGAATTAATTCCTTCAAAGTATCGCACAAATGGTCCTTCAAGGTATTTTACTAATTCAAAAAACGATCAGAAAATTGGTATTATTTCTGCTATTTCTCATAATTTTTGTGACACCTGCAATAGAGTCAGGCTTACTTGTACTGGGAAGTTATACATGTGTTTAGGTCAAAATGATTTTGTTGACTTAAAATTTGCGCTCAGAAATCAATCAAAAGCTGATATTATCAGACTGATTGAGTATGCAATGTCTATTAAACCAAAATCTCATAATTTTGAAATCAACAAAAATAATTATGAAGGATATGTTGATAGATATATGAATGAAACTGGTGGTTAATTATGAAAATTAGTTTTGTAGCTTTCCCTTTAGAAAAAAATTTAAAGGCTCAGGCTGAGTTAATAGAAAAATATGGTAATCATACCCCTGAAGAAGCGGATTTCATAGTTGCGTTGGGTGGCGATGGATTTATTCTTAAATCTCTTCACGATTATTTAAAAATTAATAAACCTATTTTTGGTATGAATTTCGGTTCAGTTGGTTTTTTAATGAATGAATTTAAATTAGAAGGACTAACTGAAAGATTAAAAAAAGCCCAGCTCACAAAACTACGTCCTCTGGTGATGAAAACTCTTTCTCCTACAGGAAAGGAAGTTAAGGCAATAGCGATAAACGAAATCAGCATCAGAAGGGAAAAATATCAAGCATCAAAACTTCAAATAATAATTGATGATGAAGTTAGAATGGAAGAATTGGTTTGTGACGGCGTTATCATCTCAACCTCGGCTGGCAGCACAGGTTATAATTATTCCGCTTCTGGTCCTATTATACCTTTAGGAAGTAATGTTATTGCCCTCACAGCTGTGAGTGCTTACAGCCCTAGGCATTGGAAAGGCGGTCTTTTAAAAGATAGCGCAAAAATAAAAATTATTAATAATAACCCCTCAAAAAGACCTGTTGTTGCACATGCAGACCATATTGAAGCCAAGGATGTTACTTCAATAGAAATAGAAATGTCTGAAGGATTGGAAATACCTTTGCTCTTTGACAATAACCATAAAATTGAAGAGCGGGTCTATAAAGAAATGTTTAAATCATAATAACCGCTCATTGTTGATTTTATTAAAAGTTTTTTTTTTACTTCTTTTTATATTTACAAAACCTATTTTAGCCTCTGAAGAATGCAGTAATGAAAAAAATTTAAAAATTGGTCTGATAAATAATGATTATATTGATTACCAATATTATCTATATTATGAACTTGGAAACTACGTCCAACAAAATGATATTGATTTTGAATTAGCTTTTGTTGATCAAAATATTGATGAATTTGACATAGTTTTTGGTGAATTTAATCAACTTAAAAATCTATCTATTAAAGAAATTTCATTACCTAATCAGATTAAAAATTTTTATGAGGATAATGGTTTAGATATTAAAAACAATATTTTACCCTTAGATCTAGATACATTAGTAGTTCTGAGCAATCAAGCTAGTTCACTAAAAAATTTAGAAGAACTTAGTAATATTTTTAGTCCAATAAAATATACGTTTGGAATGAACTTTAATAATAATGAGCACTTATCTAAACTCATATCATTCTCAAGTCACCAACAAATAACAGATTTAGAATCTCATACTGTTGAGTCAACTCTTAGTTCTTTGAATAAACTCTATAGCAACACTAATAAAAATATTTTAGATGCTAATTTTCTCGAACTTTATAATTCATATGAATCTAAAGAGAACCTGTTTACTCTATTCAATGATGGAATTCTTCTTTATAAAAATCTTAAATATTCTTACTTCAATATTTTTCCTCAAAATAAGTTTAAATGGAATGAAGATTTAGGTGTATTTGATAATATTTCTGACTCTGTTCCATATTCTTATTATGGTTTTAGTGCTTTCATTAACAACACCAACCAAATTGGAATACTATGTCATTTGACCAAGCAAGAAGTTAGAAATAATACTTTTAGAAATTTCAACTTACAGATCAGCCCTTTATCCATGAGTGAATTAAAAAATTTTGAAAAACTACCAGCTGGATATGAAGAAATAGTTAATTTAAAAAATACAAATATTATTGATGAGAAACAAAATATATTAAGCCAGATTGATTTAATTAGAGATGTTATTTTTGGTAATCAGCGCTATGGAGATCTGATCGAAAGCAATAATTATCTTAATTAAAAAATTAATATAAGAAAAAGCCGTTGTATTTATTGAGATTTATAATACATTTCCTCCACTGACTATTTAATCTTACATGTGGCCTCGTGCTGGAATTGGTAGACAGTCTGGACTTAAAATCCAGTGGGATTTATTCCCGTGGCGGTTCGAGTCCGCCCGAGGCTACCAAAAAAAAACTCACAATCATAATTTTAAATTAAAATAGAGCAAATTTTGTATTTGAAGTTATCGTAAATATGTAAGCTAATAAAATAGGCGGCGTCCTACTCTCCCAAGCCTTAAGACTAAGTACCATCGGCGCTGGAGGCCTTCACGACCGAGTTCGAAATGGGATCGGGTTTTTTCACTCCGCTATGACCGCCACAAACTT
>JBJKYU010000049.1:0-5293 GCA_045560885.1 Alphaproteobacteria bacterium | reverse complement strand
GTACGGGTGTGATGGGAACGGCTATTACAGTACCAGCAGCTACCAATGGTCATGAAATAACTTTAATAGGCACTCATCTGGATACAGAAATTATCCAATCTATTAAAGATAAGAATATTCACCCAGTTTTAAATATTGAACTCCAAAACACCAAAGCAAAACAAATAGATGAATTATCGCAAAATGATTTTGATGATGCGGATGTTATAATCATCGGAGTAAGTTCTGGGGGTGTTGATTGGTACATTGATCTATTAAAAAAATACAAAGCTCAAGACAAAAAATTTTTAATAATTACCAAAGGACTCTTTATTAATGATCAAAATTCTATTGATATTTTGCCAAATAAAATTTTAAGTAGTGTCCCATATCCTATTGATATTACTGCAGTAGCTGGACCATGTAAGGCAATTGAACTGGCTCAGCAATATATAACAAACATTTGTTTTATTAATAAAAATATTGAAATTGCAAATAGTTTAGCATCATTATTTAAAAATGAGTTCTATGTTATTGAAACACTGACAGACTTCGTTGGAGGAGAATTTTGTGCAGCATTAAAAAACGTTTTTGCAATAATGGTAGGCTGTTCACAAACTTGCTATAACGACAAAGTAAAAATTTATAATCCAGAATCTGGTATTTTTACTCATTGTGTTAAAGAATTAGCTCAAATTGTAAAACTTCATCAAGGAGATATCGCTTCTGCTTATGGTTTGCCAGGTGTTGGCGATCTTCATGTTACCTCTGGGACAGGAAGAAATGGCACTTTAGGTAAACATTTTGGTGAAGGAAAAGTATACTCTGAAATTATGAAAAATGAGTTATTAGGACAAACTGTAGAAGGAGCCCAGTTGATTTTAGATTTACAAGAAGCATTAAATGAAAAGTTTGATAATGGTTTCTTTGATAAAAGTCAGTTACCAATTTTTTACGAGCTTCTTCGGGCTATCTCCAAGGACAAAAAGCTCCATATACCTTGGAAAAATCTTTAGTTATAATTATTTATGATCAAAAAAATTGTTATTGGATGTGATCACTTAGGTCGCGAATTAAAAGATACTTTAAAAGAACATTTAACCTCAAAAGGAATAGAGGTGACAGATATTGGTGTCAATTCAGATGACTCTGTGGATTATCCAGATGTAGGTAAAGATCTCGCAAAAAGAGTTCAAAATAAAGAGTTTGAGAGAGGAATTTTAGTTTGTGGAACAGGAGCAGGAATGGCTATTGTGGCTAACAAGTTTTCTGGTGTGCGGGCAGTTTGTGTAAATGATGCATATACAGCTGAAAGATCAATCGCAAGTAACAATGCCCAAGTTATCACTTTTGGAGCTCTGATTACCGGTGCGCCAAACGCAAAAATGTACACTGATATTTGGTTAGACAATGATTTCCAGGCAGAACGATCTGGAAAAAAAGTAGATAAGATTAACGAACTAGATCAGTAGCTAATTTTTAACTTTAAAAAATTCGTAATTTATTTTTTTCTTCTGAATGACAGAAAGAAAATCCTTTTCGAGCTTAGGGCCTGCAAAAAAACATTTATTAAAATCTATTAAGTCAGCCTGCTTATTCATGGATTTTTTACCAATTTTACTTGTATCAACGAGATAATATTTTTGATCAGCATTTAGCATGAACATAGATTTAAAACGATAAACATCTTCATCGTGTGTATACAGCTGGGTTCCATCTAAGGAAGTGGAAGACATAAATAGAATAGTTGAAGGTATTTGGGATAATGTATTTTCTGTTAATAAACCAACAAAGCTTCCTGTAGATTTTTGATATCTTCCACCTACAGAAATTAATTTAATTTTAGGGTTATTACTTAGGCCCATAATTAATTCATAACTATTTGTTATAACTGTGGTCCCTTCTAAATAATGTTGAAAATTTAAAAATTGTATTGTTGTGGTACTATCATCTAATGCAACAATTGAGTTGGGTTTAATTAATTTGCCGGCTTCCTCAACTAATTTATTTTTAGCATTTAAACTAAGGTTGGCTCGAACATCATGGAAATATTCTAAAGAAAAAGAGTCACTCGATTTAAGAATTCCTTTTTCTTTTCTTACAACGCCACTTGAAATGAAATCATCAACATCACGGTAAATTGTCATGGGACTGACATTAAGTTTTTTTGCCATGGACTTTATATCAACTTGTCCGTTTGCAATGATTTCATTGATAATTATAGAGAGTCTTTGTTCTTTGATTTCCATGCTAAAATATACCAAAATCAGTATTATTAATAAATAATTTACTCTTTTACCGACCCTAAGGTTAATCCTCGAACAATATATTTTTGAACAAACAATAAGAGCATGAATAAAGGCAACAATGATATAGATATTATGATTGACATAGTATCCCAATTAGGCAGAGTCTTGTAAAGTGATGCGTATACTGGGAGAGTTTTAATCTCCATTTGGCTTAACATCACAGCGCAAATAAATTCTGTCCAACTAAAGATAAAAGATAATATAAAAGTAACACTCAAACCTCCTAAACTCAGTGGAAGAATAAGTTTGTGTAAAATAAAAAATTTATTCGCCCCATCAATGAATGCATTTTCATCAATCTCTTTTGGGATATCATCATAAAAACTTTTCATCAATAAAACGGCTAATGGTAAATTGATACAACTGTGTACTAATATGAGCCCAAAATAATTATCTAATAGATTTAATCTACTCAGAACAAAATATAAAGGTATTGAAATAGAAACTAAAGGCATCATACGAGCACTAATGATAGAAATGATAAATAAATTTTTAAATTTAAAATTATTTCTTGAAAGATAATAAGCAGCATAAATAGCAATCAGTGCAGTCCAGCTTGCAGACCCCAAAGCAATGATAAAACTATCTACAATACTAGGAAGAAAATTAATTTGAGAAAAAACATTTTGAAAATTATCCAAATCAATTGAAAAAAAAAGTATTTTAGGAGGTATGGCGAATATATCTCTAGTAGGTTTGACTGCTGAAGAAATTAAAAAAAAAATAGGAAAAAAAAAGATAAGCCCAATTAGATAGGCAGTTATTTTTTTAAACAAAGGAATTTATTGTTTTACTGATCCTAGTGTTAAGCCTCTTACCAGATGCCGTTGAACTAATAAGATAAATATAAATGCAGGGATAATTGCGGCGGTTCCAAGAGCTGCCATGTTGTCCCAAGCAGTACCAGTTGACGTAACAAAAGAAGTCGAAACAACAGGAATTGTCTTGAGCCCAGTCTGAGTTAACATCAATACAAAGATAAACTCAGTCCAGCTGAATATAAAACATAGCACTGCAGTCGCTGCGATGCCCCCAATCGCAAGTGGCACAATTAGTCTCCAAAATACATAAAATCTCGACGCTCCATCCAATAAAGCAGCTTCATCTATATCTTTCGGGATATCATCAAAAAAACTTTTCATCAATAAAACGGCCAGTGGCAAATTCATCAAAGCATGTATAATGATAATTCCTAAATGAGTGTCCATCAGGCCAATATTTTTATAAATAAAAAACATTGGTATCGCGACTGCAACCGGAGGCATCATTCTAGTTGAAAGTATCCAGCCCATAAAATGCTGCTGACCTCTTATAGGAAGCCGAGAAAGAGCATACGCTGCTAAAATAGAAATCAACATAGCAATGCCCGTTGAGCCAAGGGCGATAATAATACTATCAACTAAATTCGGCATCATATAAAAGTCACCGCCACCAGGTCGAACGGCTCCCATATCCTCTACGTATAAGAAACGCGATATGCCAAAAACCTCTTCGTAGGCTTGAAAAGATAATTCAAAATCAAAAAGTTTAGGCGGGAGTGCAAAAATATCTTTATCTTTTTTAACAGATACTGTTATCCAAAAGTAAATAGGAAAAAAGAAAATAGCTGCGATAAACCAACCAATTACTTGTTTCAATATTTTATTCATTCATTACCACTTAACTTTTGCAAAATGTATAAAAGCATTACCAACAATGAGTATAACTATAAGGGAAAATAAACTAATAGTGGCGCCATAACCCCACTGAACAAACGTAAATCTCTGCCAAGAATAAAGACTTAAAGTGTATGTTGCAGTGCCGGGACCACCTGAAGTTAAAACAAAAACGTAATCCACCATTCTCCAAAGATCAATTCCTCTTATAAGAACAGCAACAGCAATAACTTTATGGAGCATAGGTAAAGTGAGTCTTCTAAAAATTTGAAAAGGTTTAGCGCCATCAATCATTGCAGACTCAAATGGCTCGCTAGGCAAAGAACGCAATCCTGCTACAAGAATTAAAACCATAAATGGAGTCCATTGCCATATATCTACAATCATGACACCCCAAATCGCTAAAGATGGATCTGCCAAAATGGTATCTTCTTGACCAATGAGCCCAATAGATTTTAAAGCCCAAGGAATTAAACCGTAATTAGCATCTTCCATAATTAAAAAAATCATTCCGGCAATAGCAGGTGGAATTACCAAAGTTAGTGTTAGTATGGATCGAATAACTCCAAAACCAGGGTCATCTGAGTCTACAAGCAAAGCAATTCCCATTCCTAGAACTAATTGAATAGCAAGACAGACAAATGTGTAAAATAATGAAACTTTTAATGAACCCCAAAAAACACCATCGGTGAAAAGTCTAATCCAGTTATCCCATCCGACAAAAATTAAAGCTCTTTTTAAAGGAACGAACTCATGAAAGCTTAAATAAATGTTGTAAAAAAAGGGAATGATAGCAAAAACCACAAGCATGGTTATCAGTGGGAGCAGCCATGGAAGTGAACTGTCAGATGTCATAATACTAGGTAATGAGTATGATTTTTGGTTCGCCATTTACGAAAATTATACACATAATTTAGTATTATTGGGATTATTTTATCAATTAACAAAAATATTGTGATTCTTCACATAAATCGAGAGAATAGATAAATCGTATTTGTCAAATAATTTATTTTAATCTTAGTCTTGAATTGCCTTTTAAGTTTTAGCTATAATGAGCCTGTATATACGGAGGGATAAACATATGCGCGATATGTATAGAAAAATGCATTTAGCAAACATCGTTGGCAAGTATGTAAACGGCAATATGAAGAGAAGAGATTTTCTTAAAAATGCTGGTATGCTTGGTCTTGGCGCTGGTTGCTTAGGCTCAATGGGATCCATGAGTAGGAAATTTATTCCACAAGCTCATGCAGGCTCACACATTGAATGGAAAGGTGACATGATGGACTGGTTAAGAGATGTCTCATCACCGTTCAGAGGTCAAACAGTTTCTTTGGCAACTGAATCAAC
>JBJKYU010000048.1:0-5351 GCA_045560885.1 Alphaproteobacteria bacterium | reverse complement strand
GCTACTTTTCCAGAGTCTGTACAATCAACTGTTTGTATAGCTGGTTCTCTAAAACATTCTGCTCAAAATATAGCTTTCGATGAAGCTGGAAGGCAATCAATTATGCTAGACCCTAATTGGAATCAGGGTAGATATTTAGAGCTTGATCAAAAACCAGAAAATGGTTTGTCTGTTGCAAGAATGATCGCACATATTACTTATCTCTCAGAGAAAGCCTTTCAAAATAAATTTGGAAGAAATCTTCAAGAAAAAAAGGATTTGTCTTTTGGTTTTGGAATCGACTTTCAAGTAGAGAGTTATCTTCGATACCAAGGACGATCTTTTGTTGATCGATTTGATGCCAATAGTTATCTGTATATGACTCGAGCTATGGATTACTTTGATGTCTCAGAGGAAATCATAAATAACCAAAAAAAAATTATTGATAATGAAATCCGTTTTCTAGTACTCTCTTTTACAAGTGATTGGTTATTTCCAACCAAAGAGTCTCGTGAGATTGTATCATTGCTCAACTCTATAGGTTCAAATGTTAGTTTTGCTGAAGTAGTATCAGATAGAGGGCATGATAGTTTTTTACTTGATGAACCTCAGTTTTTTCGAGTGTGTGAGGGTTTTCTAAAGGGAATTAAATGAGAAACGACTACAAAATAATCTTAGATCTCATTCCAGAAAATTCTAAAGTGCTAGATATTGGTTGCTCGGATGGAGATTTAATTTCACTTCTTGCAGATAAAAATATCAGCGCCCAAGGAGTAGAGTTAAACCAAGAAAAAGTTATTTCTTGTCTTGGAAGAGGGTTAGATGTCATCCATGGGGATATAAACCTAATTGTAGAGGATTTTCCTTATAATCAGTTTGACTATTGTATTTTAACACAAACGATACAAGCCGTACAAAAACCTGATGTTTTATTAAATACTCTAAAAAAAGTAAGTAAAAATATTATTGTTGGCTTTAATAACTCAGGAAGGTTGAGTAAAGCAGTTCAATTTCTTTTTTCAGGTAGTTTTGACTCACTTCTAAAAAAATCTGATAGCGATCAATGGTATAATACGGACTATATACATCCATGCAGTATTATAGATTTTAAAAAATTATCTAATGATTTAAACTTTAAAATTGTTTCAACATATGATGTTAATAACTCGGCTCAATTTACTAATGGTAAAATACCTTCAAACCTTTTCTGCAGAGAGGTTCTATTTCATTTAGCAAATGAGTAGTAAGAAAAATATAATTTTCATTTACAATGCGAAAGGAGGTCAGTGGAATTATTTGATTGATACTCTTCATAAATATTTATCTCCAAAGACTTATGAATGCAACTTATGTCAAATTACTTATGATTTAAAAATGCGAAAAGCATGGAAAGACTTTATTGAAGAATCTCCTCATAATTATAAATTTTTACATCTGGAAGAACTGTCAGAATTTAGTCTAGAGGCTTATGTTAATGATCTACCCATTTGCCTTGAAGAGTTAAATGGAAAGCACAATGTATTGATTGACAAAAATGAGATGAATACTTTTCAAAACGAACATGAATTAATAGAGTCTCTTAAGACGAAGCTATAAATCAACAATCCCTACATAAATTAACCTCAATGAGGCAATTACTATAAAAAAATTGATGATAGCAAAAAAAGATTTATCGGATAACTTGCTATTCATCCAATGCCCTAAAATGACTCCAATCACAGCCACAGGGGAAAATAGAAGATAACTGAGAAGACTCTCAAAATCTAAAATTTCCAAATAAAAATATGGGATCAGCTTAAAAAGGTTTATTAAAGCCATAGAGAAAACAAGACCAGCAACAAATTGAACTTTTCGATCATAAATTGACATAAAGTAAATATTCATAGGCAAACCTCCGGAGTGAAGAACAAAACTAGTAAATCCGGCCAATGTTCCCCAAATAGATTTACTTCCATAAAAAGGAATTTTTTTAATTTTTGATTTTATGAGCAAATAATTAGATATTACATAAGCAAGAGATATGGTTCCTATAAATACACTGATCAAAGATAGGTTAATAAATTTAAATAAAATTGTCCCTGCAATAACACCCAATAATGAAAATGGAGCGATGGACCATACTGCGCCATGATCATAATATTTTCGATTAAGAAATGCAGCAATGGCATCACATACGATTAACATGGGCATTAAAATAGCAATTGCGGTTAAGGGGCCATAGGAAATGGAAAGAACTGTAACAGAAATTAAAGCTAATCCACCTCCAGAAAAACCAGATTTGGATATTGCAAACAATAAAATGCAAAAAGATACTAAGAAATAATAACCTAAATCTAACAAGATTTAACCTTATAGACTAAAATTTAATATTTAAAATATGAAACTATTAAGTAGCTACAATATTTTTGATAGGTATCTTTTTTGATTTCGATTTATTGGTTGCGTAAACAATTTTTTTACAAACACAAATCATTAACCCTCCCATATAAGGAAATATACGATTACCTGCTGTTTCAATAGTCTGATGGAACTTATAATTTGCATAATGATGCCAGGGAGGAAAGTGAAGAAAAGATTTTTTTTGGTCTAAGATCAAATAATCTTCAATCAGTCTTTTAAATTGCGAAGTTGAATAAGAACGACCATACCCAAAAGGGTTATTGTCATAACGAGTCCATAGACCTGATCTTCTTGGAACCAAAGCAATAAAATATCCATTGGGCTTTAAAATGCGCCATATTTCTTCAATACTACTTGAGGGTTTTTCAACAAATTCTAAAAGATGAGTAGAGATCACTAAGTCTACTGAACTTGGATCTAAGGGTAGAAAGTATTCATGAATAGTTTTTTCATCAAAATCATATTTTTCAGTAATACTTCCATCTAAAAAATCTGGGATCAATGAAGTAATATGTAAACCAACATGACTCTTTTTTAAAAAGGATAGATAAGGACTCGTATATCCATAACCACAAACAGAATGATTGGAAATATCATTTAAAACGGATGTAATTCTTTGACGGACCGTTCTTTTTACAATACTTCCAAGAGAAGATTGATAAAAACTGTAGATATCAGATGCGTTAATTTCCATAGTTGTATTTTATCGAGATTTACCTAACATTCCATTGCAATGACTAAACCCAATATTTATTTATTTCCTCAATTAGACGATAACTATGGTTATTTAATTAAAAACCCGCATGCAACAGAGGGAGTATTAGTAGATCCATCGGATTTAGAGATGTGTCTAAAAATACTAGAATTAAATGACTGCAAAGCAACGCATATTCTTCTCACCCATCATCATGACGATCATATTGCTGCTGTTCATGATTTAAAAAATAAATTTCAATCTATTATCATTGGATACGAAAACGATGAAAATATCCCTCAACCAGATTTAAAAGTTAAAGATGAGGAAATTTTTGAAATTCATCAAAATAAATTCAAAGTTATTCATACTCCAGGTCACACCTTGCAGCACATAAATTATTTTATGCCTGATTGTAATATCCTTTTTTCAGGTGACACCTTATTTAGTATTGGTTGTGGTCGTATGTTTGAGGGAACACCTGAAGTTTTCTGGAAAAGTTTATCTAAAATTAGACAACTCCCTGATGAAACTACTATTTACTGCGGTCACGAATATACGCTAAGTAATGTTAAATTCGCTTTAAGCCTTAGCCCGAACAATCAAGACTTACAAAAGTATGCTGATTGGGTGAAACACCAAGAAAAAGAACATCGACCTACCGTCCCTACCAAACTAATTGATCAAATAAAATGCAATCCTTTTCTTCAATGTGATAACGAGCACTTCCAAAAAATCTATAAAAGCACTGATCCTATTGAAGTTTTTGGACAAATGCGAAAAGCGAAAGATAATTTTTAATTTTTTTAACTAAGATATTTTACCCTTGGTGTTTGAATGAAATGTGTTAGTTTGAAAATTCGATGAATGAGTTTTCTCAATTAGATTTGGATATCACTGAAGCTTATCAAAAAAAGCAGATGGATAAAGTTTGCTCTTTATATTATGAGGCAGCTAACTATTTTGAAAATAAGGCAGATATAGAAGCCGCATGTTTTTTTTACACTCAAGCACTTGTGATGGCTCTTGAGGAAAATCATGATTTAAAAGAGAAAATAATTTATAAACTCGAAAAATACGGTCGCAGCAAAGACGCTACTTTAAATTAATTTACATTCGAATGGATAATTCTACCATTCAACTTCACCCTTCTTGGTTAAACCATTTACAAGATGAGTTTCAAAAAGACTATATGATGCTCATCAAGAAAAAACTCTTAGAATTAAAAAAAAATAATGTTCCTTTTTATCCACCAGGGAGATTTCTTTTTAATGCATTCAACCTTACACCCTTAGATCAAGTAAAAGTTGTCATTTTAGGTCAAGACCCTTATCACGGTCCTGATCAAGCACATGGTTTATGCTTTTCCGTGCCTAACGGCATCAAACCACCACCTTCTTTGATTAATATCTTCAAAGAGTTAGAAGATGACATTGGCAAAAAAATTGATTTCTCTAATGGGAATTTGGAACACTGGGCAAAGCAAGGTGTTTTTTTATTAAATACCACTCTTACAGTTGAGAGATCAAGGCCCTTGTCTCATCAAAAACTAGGATGGGATAATTTTACAAATAAAGTTATTTCTACGATTAGCAAAGTCCGCAAAAATATTGTTTTCATTCTTTGGGGTTCGTTCGCTCAAAGCAAAAAAGAATTAATTGATTCGAATAATCACCTAATTTTAACCGCACCCCACCCCTCTCCTTTATCGGCTCATCGCGGTTTTTTTGGCAGCAAACCCTTCTCAAAGACAAATACCTTTCTTGAGTCCAAACAAATTGATATGATTAATTGGTAATGAAAGACGCTGTTGGAAACTTTGTTAGCTTTGTTGAAAAAGCAGTCATACTCATAATTTTAGGATCCACTATCACTGCAATTATTTTTGAAATATTGAAAATGATCGATGCACAATATGTTGAGCTTGCAGATCTTTTATTATTATTTATCTACGTTGAGGTCATCGGAATGGTGAGAGTTTATATGATCTCCAACCGAGTTCGTATGACCTATCCTTTATTCATTGCTATCACAGCACTTTCTCGACTAATCATCTTACAAGGAAAAGACTCTAATCCAGAATTGCTGCTCTATGAAGCAGGAGCAATTGTTTTAGTAGCGATTGCGGTTATTATTCTTCGTTTAAGATATATACCAATTTTACGACCTATCGAAGGTATTGACGAAATACCGACTGAAAAAGACTCAAAGAAAAAATAATAATTTTGAAAAAAATTGCCGTTATTGGAACTGGTTTAAGTGCCTTATCTCTAGCGTA
>JBJKYU010000047.1:0-5391 GCA_045560885.1 Alphaproteobacteria bacterium | reverse complement strand
GATTTGAATTTTTAATGCCTGGCCCCGAGAGGACAAAATCTTCTCCCTGGCTCATGCTATGAATTTGAATTATTAATGTAGTTGCCTTATCAGGGTATTGGTCTAACCCCTCATTAAAAGAGTCAAAATCTAAATCTCCATCGGTAACAACAGCAAAATCAGACTCCACTTTATTTTTAGTAATTGGGGCGCCTGTATGTAATTTGATAAAATTAGATATGTTGCTTTCCTGAGCACTTTGAATGAATACATTTGTATCGAGATCCAAAAGCGTAAAAATAATGTTGATAGATGAGGCATTAAGATTTTCTAGGGAATGATAGTCATTGGTAAATTGAATTTTTTTTCCAGGATTCGAGGTAGCTTGTAAGATTAGACGAAATGCCTCTTGGGACTCAAATGTTTTATCTTTAAAGCCGATTTGTTCCAAAACTAATCTCCCCTAACCATGGTAAAAAAATCTACTTTGCTTTCACTTGAGTCAGCAATAATTTTATTTTTTTCTTTTTGTATTTCCTCTTGAAATTCTTTGACGTAAATCAACAATTGTGAGTGGTAACTTTCAATTTGCATCAATGCATCCAGAACAGCTCCGTACTCGCTTTTAATAAGATTTCTACCTAAATGATAAGAATAACCAGTTTTTCCCTGGAATTGTACAATACATTTCGTGAGCGTAGCCTCTCCCAAATTAAATTTATCACCAGATCCTCCTGCTCTACCTTGGATCATAATTGAGCCGATATCTGGGCCAAATAACACATCATAGCTCTCTTTAAAGTTTATATGGTCAAGTGTGTTTTTGAGGCGATCCTCACTTGTCTTCGAAAAAATTGAGATCCATTCTGACCTTAACATTAACTTAATATAGAGGAGATACTTTAAATTAATGTTAAATAGCAAATATCAATTTTATTTTTATGGATAAAAAAAAGACAATTAAAGCCTATTTATTTGATTTTGATGGTGTAATGATCAATTCTGAACCCAAACGCTTTAACATTTTAAAAAAATGTCTTGGAAAATTTAATCTAAGATTCGAAAAATTTATCACCTATCACCACCTTATCGGAACCCCAGTTGTTAATATCCTTAGTGAACATTTTCCGCATATTGACTCTAAGAAAACTATTAATAGCATACTTAGAGAATACAATTTTTTGGTAGATGAATATTTTGAAAATACTCCCTCTTTATTTCCAAACCTGAAAAAAACTCTCGGGATGATTAGTCAGCCTAAAGCGATTGTTACAAATGCAAAAAAAGAACGTGTTCTTAAAGTTTTAAAATATCATAATATCAATCAATATTTTTCTTTCATTATCTCGTGTAAAAATAAAGTGAAACCAAAACCTAGCCCTGATGGGTATAAAAAGGCATGTGAAAAACTTAACCTCAAACCGTCAGATGTGGCCGTCATTGAAGACTCTGATGCAGGTATTAAATCCGCAAGAGCTGCAGGTGTAAAAAAAATATTCCGGTATACTTATAAAAATAAAAATTTCTCAAATTCATTTATTTATAATGAAATCAAATTGGGAGATTATAAAAATTTACTAAGTTTCAATAAGAGCGTAGCCCGTGAAAATCACGGGCTCGCATAATGATTTACTTGAAAGACTGAGTAGAATATTCAGATATCGGAAGTTTGTTAATCGTTCCTACATTTTTGACATAATCAACAAACGATTGAGCGTATCCCAAATATGTATCTACTACGCGCCCCTCTTTTGAAATATCACCAAAAGTTAAGTATCCGTCTTTACCACCAGCAATATAGTTATTGGTGGCTACGGTATAGGTTTGTGACATATTCAGCGCAGACCATGAACTGTCCGATCTACCTTTAAATTCTAAGTTAGAAATTCGATTACCTTTTGGCTGAGAGGAGTCAACATCCCATCGTAGGCCGGCTGCATATGGATAGGCACCAGTGGAACCATCAGGGTCAAGAGCGTAATCCAAAGCATCCTCGAGGACGTTCTTAATTTCTTCGCCTGTCATAGATAACTCAACGATTGTATTACTAAATGGAAGAAGTGTGTATGCATCCCCCAGTGTGTAATCACCAGCTGCAACGTCTACACGTGTACCGCCGCCGTTTTGAATTGCAATGTCACTTAAGTTTGACATTTGCCTAAATGCTTGTGCAACGATGTTAGAGATGTCGGATCCGTTCTTTGCTGTCTTTGAAGGATCACACATTTTAGATTTTCCTTGACCTGGAATTCTCTCTAAACAAAGATCTTCGCTTACGGTACCAATGACCTCAGAACTAAATTCATCAATTTTAGAGGAATAGTTCGCCATTAACGCTTGTGCATCTGCATCCGGCTCAACAATCGATAAGGACGGGTTGACTTTGATGACATTATAAACTGCATCGCGGTACCCATCTTCAATTTCAACTCTTTCCCCGTCAGCATTTTTTCTTTTAAAGGAGTCAGCCAGCATCATATGCGGTGTTCCCATACAAGAGGTAATATTTCCCTGGCCGTCAAATTCGGCGTGCAGTTCTCCTACGATTTGTGAGTACTGCCATGCGGTTACCACACAAACATCATTGCCAGATGCGTCACTGACCATGGTTGGATACGAACCACTCGGTTTTAATCCTAAGTCACTTAAGTCACCTAATAGACTGTGTGAGTCACCCCCAACAATAATATCAATACCCGATGTATTTTGGGCGAGTGCCAAGTCGTTATCGTAACCGTAGTGAGAGAGGAGAATGACTCGATCCACTCCTTGCGCCTTAAGTTCATCAGCGTATTGTTGGGCGGTGTTCGCTTCGTCTAAAAACATGGTTGTGTCATCGGGGTTAGATGACATTTTTGTTTTTTTAGAGATCACGATCCCAATAATTCCAATTTTCTCTCCGTTACGCTCAACAATTGTATAAGGCTGAAGATAATCATTCGCAGATGATTTCGCTAAAGGAGAAACCCCGACTTCAGGTTGAACGTTTGCTCCGAGAACAGGTGTTTGGCAATCTCCCTCTTTGAGGTAGTCAAGGAAAGTTACCAAACCTTGATCACCATTATTGAATTCGTGATTACCTACCACGAAGGCATCAAAACAAACAGAGTTCATTAAAGCAGCATCTGCTTCTCCTTCAAATAAAGTGAAATACAATGTACCATTGGTTGCGTCTCCAGCATGAAGAGTAAGTGAGTTTGGGTTTTCTGATCTCAGCTCTTTGATTTTAGTGACAACAGAGGGAAAGCCGCCAGATTTCGTTCTAGTGGACTCACCGTCTAAATCCAATCCCATTCTACCGTTTGCTTCTAAGTGAGAGTGATGGTCGTTAATATGAAGAATAGTTAATTTTTCAGCTGATGCCCAACTTGGCATCAACAAAAATAAGAGAGGAATAATCCCTTTAAGCGATAATTTTAACATAAATGAGATATGAAATTCTCTTCATTAAAACCTGTTTAAGTAATTGTGTAGTTTTTATTAATTTTTAGTTAGATATTTAAAGTCTATTGTATTGAGATATTTGATAAAATCTCAGAAATACTTTAAAGGAGATTAAAGATCATCAAATCCATCAATGGCCGAAACGACCATTAAAGACTCAATATAGCGTTGCTTTCCACAGTCATAGCAAATGGTAACCATCTCCTCGGTAGTCTTATTTATATATTTCTTGGAAACTTCCTTGTAATCGCCACATTCAGTACATTTGGCGTAAGGAATGGTTGATTCTTCTTGCTTTTCCTCTTCTCCAAGCCACCATCCCATTGTCTTATTATATAAGACATTTAATCCTCGCTTCTACCTATAATTTAGAAGGTTCATCAAAAAGTTGTGTGTAAAAGTATTCTTGTTTATTTTTTTTACACGCGTTAAAATCCGTTTTTTGGAGATATGGTTAAAACGAAGATAAAAAATATGGAGGAGTTCGCTCAAGCGAGCGGGATATCTAGACCTACCATTTCCAAGTTCTTTAATGATCCCTCCAGTGTTCGCGAAAGTTTAAAAACCAAAATCGAAGCTGCCTTAGAAAAGTATGATTACTATCCTAATTTTTATGCCATTAATCAAAACCGGCAGCTCACAAAGAATATTGGTATTGTTGTTCCTTATGTCTCTGACCCCTTCTTTGCGGAGATTGCTCGAAACTTAGAGCGTCGATGCATTGATGCTGGGTACACCCCCTTTTTATTTTCTTCACATGGAGAGCAAGCTCAAGAAAATGCAATCCTCGATACACTTCGCTCGCTAAAACCTGCGGGTGTTTTAATGGCGCCGCTGGGTCGTCGAAGTTCTGATAAAATTAAAATTGAAAAATTTTGTAAAAACGTACCAACGATCCTCTTTGATAGTAATATTGAAGGGTTGGGTGCTGCTTTTATCGGTTCTGATAATCATAGTTTTATTTCTCAAACTGTTGAATACTTGAATAGCACAGGGAGCGCTCCTAGTTTTTTTGAAATGCGCTACCCAGCCAACCCCAATGCTAATAAAAGACGAGAGGCCTATCTTAAAATTATGAATGATTTAAAACTCAAACCTCAGGTTATCAGCATTGAGGGGACGGGTTGGGAATTTGAGGAGATTGGCCGCCAGGGTGCCTTGAAATTATTAAGAAAAAACGAAATGAACTCCAATACGATCCTATGTAGTAACGACCGACTTGCCATTGGTTTTTTATCTGCCTGTAGTGAGATGGGTGTTAAAGTAGGAAAAACTAAAAGTTGTGATTTACGGGTCGCCGGATGCGATGACAACCCCTACTCTCGATTCACCTCACCGCCCCTAACAACTGCCGCACATGATTATCACACGGTGTCAGATAATGCCGCACTCGCCTTATTTGAACTTATCAACAATGGTGGTAAATCGAAAAAGCGCCCAGAAACCTTATATTCCGCAAAATTAATCCTTCGCGACTCAGCTTAAGTATTTTACGCGTGTAAATTTAATATTGACGCGAGTAAAAAACTGTTGTTGAATTCTTTATATCTATAATTAGGAGGATAACATGAGAATAACAAAATTAATCTCATCTGCAGTATTGGCATTATCGCTGACTGCAAGTGTTACCTATGCAGGAAGTCATGCTACGACTCTAACAATCGCGACTGTGAACAACGGCGATATGATCCGTATGCAAGGTTTAACTGACGACTTTACAGCTAAGACTGGCCATAAAGTTGAGTGGGTAACTTTAGAAGAAAACGTACTTCGTCAAAGAGTAACAACTGACATCACAACTAAGGGTGGTGCATTTGATATCATGACTATTGGTATGTACGAAACACCAATCTGGGGTTCTAACGGTTGGTTAGTTCCTTTAGACGATCTATCTGCTGATTACAATGTCGGTGACTTATTACCTGCAATGGCTGGTGGTTTATCACATGATGGTACTTTATATGCTGC
>JBJKYU010000046.1:0-5529 GCA_045560885.1 Alphaproteobacteria bacterium | reverse complement strand
GGCAGATATGTAATTTCCTGTATGTCAGTTGAGGCAAAAATAATAGTAATTCCTCTTGCCGCTAGATCTCTCATTCTTTGATATATTTCAGACTTCGCCCCAACATCAACGCCTCGGGTTGGTTCATTAACTAATAGAACATCTGGTTGAATGGATAGCCACTTACCAAGAGCTACTTTTTGTTGATTTCCCCCACTTAAAAGGCCTGACTCATCAAACATTCTTTTTACATCAATTAGAAATTCTTTTGCTAAATTCTTAGAATAATCTTGCTCTGTGCTTCCAAAATTAAAACCGTATTGAGAGATAGCATTCAAAGCTGGAGAAGTAAGATTCTCAAATATGGGTCTTCCCAAAAATAAACCATCTTTTTTTCTATCAGAGGAACAATATGCGATTTTTTTCTTAATGGCATGGCTAGGAGACTTGGGTAAAAATGTTTCACCGTTTAAAGATAGAGATCCAGAGCGTGACTTAAGAGCACCAGCAATTGAAGCTAAGACTTCTCCTGCTCCGCTTCCAAGCTGACCGGATAATCCTAGTATCTCGCCTTTATAAGCTGAAAAGCTAACAGGTTCTAAAACACCATCAGGCCATAAATTTTTAATTTCTATTTTAGGATCATTACTAATATGATCCGCCTTAGCAGGAAACATATTTGCCAATTCCCTACCAAGCATAATCTCAACTAATTTATTAACATCAATATCTTTGGTTTGCTGCACACCTTGACTAACTCCATCTCTTAAAATTGTAATTCTTTTTGTAATTTTAAAAATTTCATCAAGTCTATGACTGACATAAATGATTGATTTACCATTTGCGGCTAAGCGCTCAACCATTTCTAAAATTCTTCGGCTTTCAGCTTCACCCAATGCTGCTGTGGGTTCATCTAAAATTAATATTTTTGCCTCTCTAGAAATTAATCTTGCTACCTCAACTAAGTGTTGCTCACCTACGGAGAGCAAATTAATTCTTGTTCTGGGATCAACATCCGTTAAACCCACCTCATCAAGATAAGGACGAGCCATTTTTGATAATGTATTTAAAGTTGCAAACTTTTTGACTTTGGCTCCTGTAAGAAAAATATTTTCGGCCACAGACATGTTAGGTATCAAACTTAATTCTTGTTGAGCAATAGCAATTCCGGATTCCTCTGCCTGTGATGGGGTTTCAAATTTTACTTCTTGTCCATTAATTTGGTAACTACCTTTAAAGCCAGGATCAAAACCACTTATAATTTTAACTAGGGTAGATTTTCCAGCGCCATTCTCCCCAACAAGGCCCATAATTTCACCTTCATTGATTTCAAAATTTGCCTCTTTTAAGGCTTGAATAGCGCCAAAGGTGCGGGAAACATTTGAAATTTTAAGGATTGGATTTGAAGCCATATTCCTATTAATTTTATACCTTTTTTGAGAACTTAACTACACACAGGGATGAATTTCCCTGTGTGTAAAAATTTGAATTTATCAGCTCTTAGGAATTAATCCCAAGCACCTGAGCAAAGCTCATTGATACCGTATAACTTACCGTCAAATCCTCTAAGAGCAGTGAAGTCCATAGTGGCACCTGTCACTGAAGGGTTTGGTGTAAAGTTAATGTACTGAGCTAATTCACCGTTTTCCATATACTCTTTAACAAGAGCGATGGCTAACTGACCTTCATGAAGAGGTGATTGAAGAGTAGTACCGAATTGCTTACCATCAGTAATCATCTGCTTGTCACCATTACATACAGTACCAACAGTTATAACAGCATCGTTATCTACGCTACCGCTTTTACCTGTACCTGCATACCAGTCTACATTATAACCAGCTTCTTCAAGAGCTTTGATACCACCAGTTAGGATCGCATCATCCATTCCGTAAACGAAATGAATACCTTGATCTTTAACTTTTGCGATTAGTTTTGCTGCGCCCTTATAACCATTTGCTTGACCGAATCCTTCACCGATATCTCCGATTAAATTTAGATCTGTACCCGCAATAGCTTGTTTGAAAGCATTAATTGAAAGACCATATCCGCCATAAGAGTGTGGGTATGATAGTGCAATAACATTAAATCCATCACCGCCAGCAGCTTGTTTCATCTTCATAGCTTTAACCATCATTTCACCTGCGTTGTAAGCACGAAGACTATCGTCTGGTCCAGCGTATCCAAAGATAAATGCTTTATCCTGCTCGTTCGGTAATTGATTAATCTTTAAAACCGGAACTCCGGTCTTAGCTAATTTTCTAAGTGAACCTAAACCCGCAACCGCATCAGGCGGCCACCAAATAAATACATCTGGAAGTGCACCACTTGACAGATATTGTTCAACTTGTTGGTTTTGCTCAGCTTGGTTATAGTTGTTTTCAAAAACAGTAATGTCATAACCATATTGCTCAGCTGTTGCTTTAATTCCTTTTACGAACGCTCCTACATAAGCTTCAGAAGACGCTGCATTAAAGGAAACGATTTCCACTGCTTTAGCAGAACCGACAGAAAAGCACATCAAAACAGCTAATACTTTGATTAGTTTGTTCATCTATATCCTCCTTAATATCCTTGACCAGATTATCTATAATTTCAAAGGAGATATAATGACTAATATATTCAATTTGAATATTTTAGATTATTGCTATTAAATTAGACAAGCATCAACTATGAATAGAAACGAAATAACCACTCTTTTAAAGTTTGTAAGTAAAACTAGAAATTTATTCAATAAAACTGTCTCTATTGAAACTATTGATCCTGATTGGAGAATTTTTTCCTATGTCATATCAAATCATCTTGAAAATAAATTATGTACCACAACCAGCATCATACAGGTATCAGGGTTACCTTTTGCAACAGGTTTAAGAAAAGTTAATAAATTAATTAAACAAAAAAAACTAATTAAACGATCTAAGACAAAATCTGGAAAATCTTTTTCAATACATCCTAGTGGAGATTTGATTAAAGAATTTACAGAATACTTATTGCTCATCAAAAATGAATTTGCCTCTCAACTTGGATTTGGTGGAGTCGATAATAATTTTTATTTTGGAACTTCTCTATCTGCAGGAAATATAATTCCTGCGCCAACTGTAATTACAAATCAAAATAAAAAATTTAAAAAAATTCGATTTTTATCAAATGATAATCCTACCTTTAAAGTAATAAATAAAAATTTAGATTTTTTTGAATATATTTTTGATTGTCAAATTGAACTCACGATTGAGAGTGATTTAAAAAAACTTTTAAATAAAATTATTTCAAATTCTCAATCAAACCTAAAATCTAAATTTGATATCGTTGCCTTTAATATTCCTTGGATAGGCCAACTAGTAAATTTAAATTGTCTAACTCCTCTAGATAAGCATGTTGAGAAAATAGGTTTAAACTTAAATGACTTTCATCACTCAGGTATTCGTTCAAGTTCATTCAAAAAAAAACTTTTTGGAATTCCAATAGAAGCAATTCCGGATTTATTGTTTTATAGGAAAGATTTATTCCAAAAGTATAAAATAAAACCACCAGTAAATTATGAAGAACTGTTCAGTGCTTGTAAAATTCTTCAAAATGTTAACGAAATTGAAAGTCCCATATCATGGCCTGCTAGAAAAGGTCAGCCTTTAGCCACAAGCTTTATTTTAGCGATGGCTAACTTTGGCAAACCCTATATCAACTTAAGATATATTGGAGACAACATTTACGAAATTGACTCAGATCAAATATCTTTAAAAGCAAATTTTCTATCTGATGCGGCTTTTCAGGCCGCCGAAATGCTTAAAGAATTGACTTCATATTCTCCTCAAAATATCTCTTCTCATTCTAATGATGAGTGCGTTGAATATTACAGCCAGGGTAAATCAGCAATGGTTTTCAACTGGAGTAGTCGTGCCCACCTTTTTGAATTAAATAAAAATTCTCCTGCCTATAATAAAACTAGTTATCTACCAAGACCTGCTGGGCATCCTTCATTTCAAGTCTCACCTATAGGCGGTTTTTCTTTAGGTATTCCATCCAATGTTTCTGATGAAAAAATTCCTTTTATTATGGCCAATATTAGAAAGTTTGTTTCTCCAGAAATTATTAAATATTACATTGAGCATGGAAGTTTAACTTCACCGGTATTTAGTGTGGTGAATGATCCTGAAGTAAGAGCTTTAAGTCCTATCTTTAATGAAATCGATAAAATGGAAAAAGATGAAAAATTTGTCGAATGGGCTAGATACCCCTTGCCCACTTATTCAAATATTATTGAAGAGGTTGGCAATAAAATTTTCAATTACCTTTTTTTAAATGAAGATCTTAATTCAACTTTAGAAAGCTGCCAGGAAACTGCACAGAAATATTTAAAATAATTATTTGATTTCCATTTTTTCAGCTGGCTGAGGTGGTGCAAATGGATATCCTCCCCAAACAGACTGATCAAAGTTCACAACTGATCCTGTCATCATTCCCGAATCATCAGATGCCAGAAAGGCTACAGCTTTAGCAACCTCTTTTGGATCAAGTAATCTCTCGAATGGCTGAGCTTTTGCTGCATCTTCTAACCAATTGTCAGGAGCATTGTGATATTTTGTTTGAATTTCATGCTCACCATCTGATGCCATCCATCCAATATTTAATTGGTTGACGCGTATTTTATTTTTAAGTAGAGCAAAGGCAGTATTTCTAGTTAAAGTAGCTAATGCCCCTTTAGAAACACAGTAAGTGGAAATAAATGGCTGCCCAGTCATCGCAGCTACTGAACCAATATTAATAATGGAACCTTGAATATTTTGTTCGATCATAATTTTGACAGTATCTTGAATCAAAAAATATGGACCTTTTAAGTTAACGCCAATCATCTTATCGAAAAGTTCTTCTGAGGTATCAACAATATTACCTCTATCAGTGATACCGGCGGCATTTACTAGAACATCTATTTTTCCAAATTCTTGTTTAGCAACTTTAACTGCATTTCTACATTGATCTACTTCTGGTAAGTCTGTTTTAACAAATACAATTTTACATCCCGTATCCTCAAAAATCTTTTTAGCAACCTCTTTTCCTTTTTCCTCGGATCTCCCAATAGTAATTATTCCAGCGGCACCGTTCTCCGCTAAACGATGAGCTATCGCTTTTCCCAAGCCTTGTGTTCCTCCGGTTATAAGAGCAACTTTTCCATCAATTCTATTCATGACTGGTACCCCTCAATTTCATATTCATACATTTTTAAGCAATCGACTAATTCTTTGTTTCCAATTTTAGCGTATTCCAAAGGATTTGCTTTAGCCGGATCTTGCTCAGCTTCTACTATAAACCATCCCTCGTATTCATTTTCAGCTAAAGTTTTCACGACTTCTTTAAAGTCAATACTACCGTCTCCGGGTACTGTAAAAGCACCTTTTAATACAGCATCAAGAAAACTCTCTTGGGTACGGTCTAAACTGTTGACCACATCTGATCTAATATCTTTGGCATGGAAGTGGTTCATTCTTTTAGCATACTTATTAATTACATTAATAGAGTTACCCCCTGCAAAGGTCATATGCCCAGTATCAAAAAGCAAAT
>JBJKYU010000045.1:0-5548 GCA_045560885.1 Alphaproteobacteria bacterium | reverse complement strand
TCTTTTTGTCGACGCTCTAAATCAAACAAGTCTGCTGATCCTGCCAGATATAACTCATCTCGGTTGAGAATTTTAGAGTTTTTCTCCTTTTTAATCAGGATCACTTGTTGAAGAGTTTTGAAAATACTATTCATTAAGCAGCTTGTTTGAATGGTGATGGGAATGACTTATTCTTTTGATAATGTGAGTATGCCCACTGCCAATCAGTGCCATATTCAGTTTTACAAAAGTTTTCAATTCCATCTTCTCTTGTAGTTGTCATAAAATTAAAGAGATCAAGCCAAAACTTGATTGATTTTCCTGTGAATGCATAAGATTTGTTCATTTTTATGTTTCCTTTTCAAAATATATATATGCTCAATTGAAAATTTTACTTTTGCTAAAATAGAACAGCTAATGTCTCTTTATGAGACCACCAACAATAATCCGACTAAAACCATCACACTGCCTGTAATCTGATTTAATCTTTTGGCGGAGGAGGGTTTGGTTACCCACGATTTAATTTGATTACCAGCCCCACAAACAACTACCAGTGAGGCAAACACACTAAAATAAACAGTCAGAATAATCTGAATACCTGTCATTAAACTAATATTAGATAAATCTAAAAATAGAGGAATAAAAGATAGATAAAATAAAATTACCTTTGGATTTGTCCCTCCTATTAAAAACCCCATCAAAAATTGTTTGAGAGCATTAGTTGAAATTTGATTAGAATGTTCCAATTCAAGTCGAGATAGTCGAAATTGCATAATACCAAGATAAATAAGATATCCAGCACCAATCCAACGAACAAAAATCATTACAGGTTCTAGGTAGGTGGACAAATATCCCAACGAAAGAATAGCCATAGTCAAATAAACAACATCACCAACAGCTTCCCCAGCTCCCAAAATTAAACCAGAACGAAGTCCTTGAGTAGTCGAAACAGAAAGTGCAGCCAATGTTCCTGGTCCAGGAGAAATTCCAAATATAAAAGCCGCTCCAGCTAGAGAGAAAAAAGTCGCCAAATCCATCGAGCGAACATTAAACTTTTCTTTTTTGGTCACAACTACAAAATGCTATGATAAAATTCAAATGAGTTATCAAATTTTCGACGGTCATAATGATGTGCTGTTTCGTTTATTTTTAAAAAATAAAATCAATGCGCATGAAGATTTTCTCCAGGGAGATAACGAGGGTCATCTTGATTTACCGCGAATGGAAGAAGTTGGTTTTAGAGGAGGATTTTTTGCAATTTACGTCCCATCACCTGAGGCTGAAGTTAACAGTAGTGATAAACCTATTCGTTATGAAGATATGGAAAAAGATGAATATTCACTACCTTTACCTGACTTAATTGGAAGCGATCAAGCCTTACCTACAGTTATAAGAAAGATATCTCTTTTATCTAAAATTGAAAAACACTCTCAAGGAAAAGTCAAAATCTGCCTTTCTGGTTCTGAATTGGAAAAAAGCTTTCAAGAAAGAAGCCTCTCAGTATTGATGCATATTGAGGGTGCTGAATGTATTGATGATAATTTTTACAATTTAGAGGCACTATATCGATCCGGACTTCGTTCCATTGGACCGGTATGGTCACGTCCTACTATATTTGGAGAAGGGGTTCCTTTTGCCTTTCCTCATTCGCCTGATATAGGAAAAGGTCTGACAAGCAAAGGGATAGAACTCATCAAATATTGTAATGATTTAAAAATTATCGTGGATAATTCTCATTTAAATGAAAAAGGCTTTTGGGATATTGCCAAGCATTCTCATAATCCTTTAGTGGCTACTCATAGCAATGCTCATCAATTATGTCCTCACACGAGAAACTTAACGAACCAACAATTGGACGCCATTAAAGAAACCAAAGGAATGGTTGGAGTCAACTTTGCTCCTGCTTTTCTAAGGCCTGATGGCAAAATGATTGCAGAAACTGATATCCAAGTAATAGTCGATCACTTTAAGTATTTTATAGATTATTTAGGAGAGGACTGTGTTGGATTTGGTTCAGATTTTGATGGAGCAATGATGCCTAAGGATTTATCAAGTGTATTGGGAATAAAAAAATTATTAGATTTGATGGTTAATCAGGGCTTTGATGATCAGCTAATGAATAAGCTTTGTCATCAAAACTGGATAAAATTAGTGAAAAGAACTTTACCCTAGTTACTGGCTTCTTCGAAAACAATTGAAAGTATTACAAATCCAAATAAAAAATAACTCCCAAGTTCTACTTTCATCTCAGTAAAATAAGAAAATTTAAATATGGTGACGGCTAGCGCAATTAATAATAAATCCAACATTGACCACTTCGTAAAGAAATATAAAAGCCTCTTATTAATACGATGGGCAGAAATTTGATGCACAATAAAAGAAAATAAAAATTTCATTAAGGGCATAAACACGGTGCCTATAAATAATATACCTAGCAGAAACCACTCTTTTTCACCATACAAGGAGATCAAAATATTAATGATGTTGTTAGAGTCTTTGAAGAAAAAAAAATTCTCCACACTAAATAAAGGAAAATATAAAAAAGCAAGAAATAAGATAAACTGTACTAATAAATAACTCCAAAGAAGTGAGCTTTTTAATTTCATAAATTGTGTTTAGACTGCAAGTTTCTAAATAACAATAAAAATCTAATCTGAACCTTTAGTCTCTGAATAAATATGCTATATTTTTTTTATGGGACTACATTTTGACTATAAATCTAAAGCAGGTGAGCGTGCGATGGAAAAAGAACGTAAACGCCAAGAGAAGTTAGCGGCTAAAAAAGCCAAAAGAGATGCAAAAAAAGAAGCTGAAGAATTGGCTGAATTAGAGCGTTTAACTAATCCTAATGCAACACCTGAAGGTAATCAGGAAACTTAAAACTGATTATTTTAAAAAAAATATTTTTTTTCGATCAGTAGTATCGACTTACCCCTCTTTTGTCTTGTAGGCTTTTTGTTCCGAACTCATAGATTTAAGCTGACCTTGATACCATATTTTAAAATCATCTGATGTGTCAGAATAGAGCATCACTTTTTTTCGAATAAAAAATAATCCTAAGTCGGCCTCAGGAATTCCCACAAAAGTTTGTCTTTCGGTATGCATCACCTTAATAGATGGATGTAATGGCTCTTCTTCACACAAAAAATATCCATAATGCTCTCCCCACACATAACGAATAATAGGGGCTGTTGCTTCAACCATCATAGAAACATATTTTTGCTCATTTTTAAGAAAAGATTCCATTCCTGGAACTGGCTGATGAATAGCAGCAAAAGTTAAACCAATTTTTTCTTTGGGTACCCAGACAGAAGGAAAAGAGACATGAAGAGCGATTAATTTATTTGTTCGATGAAAAACAGCTAGATCTTCTTGGATAGCAAAACCTAATTCTTGAAAGTTGTTAAAGGATATCGGTTTTGAAGGATACTCTCTAGAGAGGATTGATTGAATTTTATCACAAATGATCTGATCATGATCAGGTGTGTACATATCATCAAAAAAAATATTCTCTTTTACCCTTCTTTTTAAATTTAAATAACGATTTTCTTCATCATCAAATTCTATAATTGGTAAATCTCCAATTTTTTTTATTCCAGGAGCAACAGTATAAATGGGTCCATAAGACTGCCAATCAATCATTTTGTAACTAAGATTATTATTCCTATTATTAAGATAGCAATAATTATTAACTTTTTGAATAAATCCTCAGAAATTTTTCGATGGACTAAATACCCTAACCAAACACTAATCATCACCATGAAGGCTATAGGATAATATTCAGCTACAATTTCTATATAGCTCCCACCTAGTAAAATATAAAAAACTACACGAAGACTGTTGATGATAAAAAAGTAACCTGCCATTGTGGACCGCAACTCTTGTTTTGATGAAAAATGATCTTTATAGCCCATTAGCACAAAAGGACCACCAATTGTATACACCCCTTGGATAAAACCCCCTAAGACCACCAAAGCTTTCTTTAAGGTTTCTGGGATAAAAATATTTGGAAAAAATAAGTTAAAACAAGCATAAATAATCAAAATTAATGCAAAAAATTTGATTAACCACTCAGACGTCATTGAAGAGATAAGAAGTGTTCCTATTAGGGCTCCTGGAATAGTAAAAGCCAAAATCCTAATTAAATGGGCCCAGGATAAATATTTATAGGATTGAATTAATACTGCTAATCCAGATGAAAGGCCAACAATCATGGCTAATTTTAGTAAAGAATTAAAATCGTAAAAAAGACCACTAAGTCCCAGAAATATAATCGTTCCCCCAAAACCAAAAATACTTTCAATGCCGTAAGCAATACAGGCAATCGTAGCGATAATAGGAAAACTTGGCATAGTGTATAAATCTCGAATTAATTTAGAGTGTTTTATGTTAAAAGTAATCTATGTATTTCAAATCACTTTTTATTCTGATTTGTATTTTCGTTTTTAAATTAAATACCCTCATTGCTTTAACTCAAGATTTATCTTTGACAATCTTGGTTCGATCTCCCGTTTCTATGGAATATGTTTTAGCAAAAAGCGTCTGTAAACTACTTGATCGAGAACTAAGAATTTCTCATAGTTTTGGTGGCGCCAATACTCTTGATTGTTTCACACGCCTAGATTCAGGCGCAGATGAAATTATCAAGAAGATTGAACAAAACCAATTTCAATATGCCATCATCAAAAAATCAGATTTGGCTAATCGACCATCAAATCTCGCTATCAGATCTATTTTATATTTTCCTGCTGATGAAGATTATGTCTTTATCACTAATCAAAATGTTGACCCTTCTGTTATCAAAGATATCAATTATGGTATCCTCAACCACCTACTCGAGTTTCGATATTTGCACGATGCCTTTTATGAATTTGATGAAGAAAGTTTAATTGTAAAGCAAGATATTCCAATGCATATGGGAACATTGAGATTTAGTGATGAATGGAAGTCTGATAAAAAGAGAAGATTTATAGAGGTAGACTAATCTTTGTAAAACCTTCTGTTACCACATAAATAAAAAACAAAGCAAAAAAGATAGATCCTATGAAAACACGCATGGATAAAAATCTACCTAATAGATTTTAAGAGTAAAGTCTATAAACTGTGCAAAATTGTCATGAGCGAATTTCTCTTTGGATTTACTACTGGCTTGAGCTTCATCCTAGCTATAGGCGCACAAAACTTGTTTGTTATTGAACAAGGTATCAAGAAAAATCATATTTTTCTAATCACCACTATCTGCGCTTTGAGTGATTTTTTATTAATTTTTCTTGGCATATTTATTTTTTATTCAATCCAATCAATTATGACCAAAACAGTAACTTTGTTTTTTAATTTAGCACTAATCGTTTTTTTGGTGCATTTCATATGGGGAAAAATCAAATCATTTCACACTCCGCTAGAGGTAAATACCTCAAATGAAGCCAGTTCAAAATCAACAATTATAGCTCAAACACTGGGTTTTACTTTTTTGAACCCGCATGTTTATTCAGATACAGTGTTTATTTTAGGCAATCTCTCTAAATCTTTTGTATCCTTAGATCAAAAGATATTATTTGGTTTGGGTGCC
>JBJKYU010000044.1:0-5785 GCA_045560885.1 Alphaproteobacteria bacterium | reverse complement strand
GCGTTTAAAATTGCTTTTTGATCGTTTGGATTAAGTTCCTCACCAAGATATTTTGATGGCTCATTTTTGATAAGTTTTGGAGAGGGAAACTTTCCCCCATTTAGTAATGCAGAATACATACTGGCTAACTGCAAGGGAGAAGTTAGATTATATCCTTGTCCAATTGATGTTATAAGCGTTTCTCCTTGATACCAACCTTGCTCTAAATTTGATTTTTTCCATTTTTTATTTGGAATTAGACCCTTTTGAGCATTAGAAAGACCGATATTGTATGTACTATTTAAACCAAGGTTAGTAGCCAGATCTGATAAATCATCAATATTTATTTTTTTTGCCAGTTCATAAAAATAACAATCACATGACTCTTTTATGGCTTTCTTTAAATTTACTTTTCCATGCCCACCTTTTTTCCAGCAATAATAATTTCTGTCTGCAAGTGAAATTGAACCTGAGCAAAATACTTCCGTTTTTTCGTTAATCATATTTTTTTTCAAACCCAATAAAGCAGGAATAGGTTTAAAAACGGAACCAGGAGGATAAAAACCAGTAAAAGCCCTATTGAATAAAGGTTTTTCAGGGTCGTTTAAAAGAGAGTTGATAGTATCATTATCTCGATCTTCAAAAACTTGGGCATCAAAAGTAGGATTTGAATTCATAGAGAGGATTGATCCATCAAATCTATTTAATACGACAATCGATCCTTTATTAGACAACGGGAGAACTGATTGAGCATAATTTTGAAGTTTTAAATTTATAGTTAACTCTAAAGAATTACCTTTTATCGGTTCCTCAATGGAAATTTCTCTAATAACTTTTCCTCGAGAATTTACTTCATTAAGTATTTTCCCAGGCCTTCCTTGTAAAAGCTCATCATATGTTTTTTCTAAATGAAAAACACCTTTTGGGTATAAATGTTTATCATCTGAGGATTTACCCATATACCCTATAATTTGAGACAAATTTTTATGAGGATAGTATCTTTTTTTAGATTCAATAATCTTTACAGAGGTAAAAAGAAATTTATTTTTTTCAAATTCAACAATTTGCTGCCAATTGGCCCTTGATAAGATGAATGGAGTATAAGCATTAAATGATTTAAGTTTTTCTGAAATATTAGATATTTTCAAATCAAGTTTAATTAGTTTATTTAATTTAGAAACTTCATCCATGTAATTTTTATTTAAATTTTTATAAATTACAAATTCGTAAAGCGATGCATTTGCGGCAACTAGATTTTTTTCATTATCAAAGATATCTCCTCTAAGTGGTGCAGTGGCTTTTACAGCTACTTTATTTTCAACAGACTTTTTTTGATAAAAATTAAAGTTAAGTATTTGTAAAGAGAAAAGCCTTATTGAGACTATTAAACTTAATATCAAACCAATTGTAGTAATAATAAATGATCTACGATTAAGTATTTTTATACTATCTTGGCTAGCTTTGTTCTTTTCCATCTAATCTCAAACCAATACTTAAGAAAATTAAGACTAAAAAATAAAGTAAATAGTCCTTAATTTTTAAAGTCATAACAACCTCAGGGTATAAAAAGTAAAATATCAGTAAACTTAATATAAATATAAAAATAGAATTTATTGAATAGTGAACAGAGAAATTATTAATAATATAACTCAGAGCCAACAAAGGTAATGAAAAAGTAACAACTGAAATAAAAAGTGGAAGTCCTAAGAACAATTCGACCAAATAAGTTGATAAAATAAAAATAATAAAATCAAACAAATCTAATTTTTTTTCTTTTAAAAAAGAATAAAAACCTATGTTTATCAGTGAAAATATAAGTAAATTATCAACTAAATAGTTGAAATTGCCATAGGATAAAAAACAAAAAATAACTAAAAATATTCTAACCATTAATCAAGACTCTCAGATTATCTAAGTTTAAGTTTTTTGGGGCAATCACCACAGGTTGTTTGTCAATAAAATCTACTCTGCCTAAAGTTAAGTTAACTAATTCATTTTTAATGATTACTTTTTGATTTTTTTTTAAAATTATTTCTTCAATAGCATTTTTTTGTCTTAAAAAGCTTAAATAATTGTTATTTGTACCTGTTACTATAAATGACTGGTTGTTTATAACCACTTCATCTCCGTAATCATTACTAATAACTGTTACAACCTCAGCATTATTGTTGGTGACGCTTTTAATACGTCCAACGACATTGATGCCATCGAGCACGTAATTACCTATATCTATTCCACTTTGCTTACCTTTGTTGATTATAAAGTTTTTATTTAATAATAAATTTCTATCGCCGATTACGGATACCCCTATTGTAATGGGAATTGTAGGGTAGTTTTCATGAAAAATTTTATATTGATCGGAGTATTTAGAGGTAATGGTCTCTAAGTATTTATTAATATTATTTAGATATTCATTTTCTTTTTTTAATTCAGCTATATTTTTAAGATGTACTTTGTTGGATTGAAAAAAAGAATAAAAATTATTTATTTTAAAACTAATAAAAATAAACGGTGTTTCTAGTTTCTCTTTGATATAATAAGAATAAAGTTTTGTATTATTTCCATATTTTGGAAATAAAAAGAAGGTCAAAAAGACAAAGAAAAAAACTATATATACTAAAAAAACTTTTTTATTATTAATCACTTAAGAAAACATCTTGATGCTGATGACTTTCTTCAAGTGCCATACCTGTTCCTCTCGCAACACAAGTAAGAGGATCGTCAGCAATAGAAACTGGTAATCCAGTTGTAACGCGTATAGCCTCATCTAAACGTTGGAGTAAAGCTCCCCCTCCTGTAAGCATTATACCTGTATCAACAATATCAGCAGCTAATTCTGGGGGAACTACTTCTAAAGCTCTTTTTAAAGCCGTTATGATTTGAGAAAGTGAGTCAGACAAAGCTTCAGCTACTTGTCTTTCTGAAATAACAACTTCACGCGGTAAACCATTGATCAAATCTCTACCTTTAACGGTTAATGTTTTACCATCACCATTCTCAGGAATACCTGCACAACCAATTTCCTTTTTTATTTTTTCAGCTGTAGACTCACCAATAGCGAGTTTGTGGACACTTCTCATGAAATTGACTATTGCATCATCCCATGCATCTCCTCCTACTTTGATGCTACTTGAGTGAACAACACCACCTAATGATAAAACTGCAATCTCGGTAGTTCCACCACCAATGTCAACAACCATTGAACCTGAAGGCTCTGAAATTGGAAGACCTGCACCAATAGCAGCAGCAACAGGTTCTTCAATTAGATAAACTTTTTTTGCTCCAGCTGCTTCAGCTGATTCTTTGATAGCACGTCTTTCTACATTAGTTGCACCTGAAGGAACACAGATAACTATATTAGGGTTAGCAAAAAAACTTTTTTTATGAATCTTTTTTATAAAGTGCTTAATCATTGACTCGGCAATATCAAAATCTGCAATCACACCGTCTTTCATTGGACGAATGGCTTGGATGGAACCAGGAGTTCTTCCCAACATAGATTTCGCTTCAGTTCCAACAGCTAAAACAGATTTATTATTTTTTGAGTCAGTAGCTATAGCTACAACTGAAGGTTCATTTAAAATAATACCTTTTCCTTTAACATAAACCAAAGTATTAGCAGTACCGAGATCAAGGCCCATGTCCTCACTTAAAAATGAACTTAAAGCTTTAAACATTAAATACCTTTCATATTTGAAATACTAATTTCAGAAACACCTTCTTGCATATTAGAATTCTTTTCAAAGTTTAATATTTTATTAATGGCATTGATATAGGATTTTGCCGAGGCCACAATAATATCAATATCAGAGGCTTTCCCAATAAATTCTTTATTTAAATGTTCAAGCTTCACCGCCACTTCACCCTGCGCATCTGAGTCCGGAGTGATAGCATTAATATTATACAATTTAAGCTTGGGGGAAAAACCAACCACTTTAGAAATACAGCTAAAAACAGCGTCAACTGGGCCGTTTCCAGATCCGCTAATTTCTTTAGTTTCTCCTTTAAATTCTAGTTCAAGAGATGCAACGTGCTTAGAATTAGTACCTGACATAATACTTAAATTAATCAACTTCAGGGTATTGATCTGATTGATGTGAGTATCATCAACTAAAGCAATTATATCTTCATCGTAAACATCTTTTTTCTTATCAGCCAATTGTTTAAATTTTTCAAATATTTCATTGATATAGTTATCGCCTACATCATAACCTAATATCTTAAGTTTTTCTTTGAATGCATGTTTGCCAGAGTGTTTGCCTAAAACCAAACTAGATTTTTTTAATCCAATAGACTCAGGAGACATAATTTCATATGTCTCTACATTTTTTAATACACCGTCTTGGTGAATACCAGATTCATGAGCAAAAGCGTTAGCTCCAACAATCGCTTTATTAGGTTGAACTGGAAAACCAGTTATAGAAGAAACGAGTTTTGAAGTTTTCGATATAGCCTCAGAATTAATTTCTGTATGAACATTTAATAAGTCTGATCTAACTTTCATAGCCATCACCACTTCTTCAAGAGCAGCATTGCCAGCTCTTTCTCCAAGGCCATTAATTGTACATTCAACTTGTCTTGCTCCATTCTCAACAGCATTTAATGAATTTGCTACTGCCAAACCTAGGTCATTGTGACAATGAACAGAAATTATGGCTTGATCTATATTGGGAACATTATTTTTAACATTTTTAATAATATCTCCAAACTCATAAGGTAAGGTATATCCTACAGTATCAGGTATATTAATAGTTGTTGCTCCACTGGAAATAGCTAGTTCAATACATTGATATAGAAAATCAATGGATGAACGACCTCCATCTTCACAACTCCATTCGATATTGGGACAAAGGTTTCTCGCAAATGAAACACTGTCTTTTATTTTTTCTAAAACCTGTTCCTCAGTAAGTTTAAGTTTATATTGCATGTGAATAGGGCTAGTAGCTATAAAGGTATGTATTCTAGGGTTTTTTGCATCCTTTACAGCATTCCAAGCTGTTTCTATGTCTTCATGCTTAGCTCTTGCTAGGCCTGCTACTTGACAATCTTTAATTTCCCTAGCAATAGCTTGAACTGAGTTGAAGTCACCTTTTGAAGCAATTGGAAAACCAGCTTCAATGATATCTACTTTAAGTTCTTGAAGAAGCCTTGCTATAGAGAGTTTTTCTTCTTGATTCATTGACGCTCCTGGGGACTGTTCCCCATCTCTGAGCGTAGTATCAAAAATTAAAACTCTATCTGACAATGTTTTAAATATCTTTTACTAATTTATTGGAGGCAATCCATGGCATCATAGATCTTAATTTCGCTCCAACTTCTTCAATTTGATGTTTAGCTGCCTGATCTCTCATCTGTTTAAATTTAATTTGTCCAGATTTGTGCTCAGACATCCATTCTTTTGTAAATGTTCCATCTTGAATTTCTGATAAGACTTTTTTCATTTCAGCCTTTGTTGCCTCATTTGGTACAACTCTAGGACCTCGCGTATAATCACCATATTCAGCTGTATTAGAAATTGAATAACGCATGTTAGCCATTCCACCTTCATACATTAAATCAACAATAAGTTTTACTTCGTGTAAACACTCAAAGTATGCCATTTCAGGTGCATAACCAGCTTCAACTAATGTTTCAAAACCATTTTTAATCAAAGACATTAATCCACCACAAAGAACAGTTTGTTCACCAAACAGGTCTGTTTCACATTCCTCTTTGAATGTAGTTTCAATAATTCCTGACTTACCACCACCCACAGCTGATGCGTATGCTAAGCCAATCTCCTTAGCGTTACCACTTACGTTTTTAT
>JBJKYU010000043.1:0-5804 GCA_045560885.1 Alphaproteobacteria bacterium | reverse complement strand
AGTATGTATCTTACCTATCAAAACGACTCGATCAAAAAAAGAGTTGAGCCTCTTTCCCAAAAAATAAACTGTCTAGGTATCATGCCTTGTGATGTTTCTGATACTGCATCATTAGAAAAAGTTCGTGATGGAATGAAAGATAATATTGATTTTTTTGTCCATGCTGTCGCCTACTCAGATAAAAATGAATTATCAGGCAAATATCTTCATACAACAAAAGATAATTTTCTAAAAACACTTCATATTTCTGCTTATTCCTTAACAGAAATGCTTCGTATTTTTTCACCCAAGATGAATGATAACGCTTCCGTCATGGCGCTGACTTACTATGGCTCAACTCGTTATATGCAAAGTTATAATGTGATGGGTGTTGCTAAAGCGGCTCTCGAAACATCTATCAAATACCTAGCAGTGGATATGGGAGATCGAGGAATACGTGTGAATGCTATTTCTGCCGGCCCAATGAGGACTTTAGCGGGTGCAGTTATCAATAAATCCCGTCAAATTTATAACTACACCATTAACAATTCCCCAATTAAAAAACCCTTATCTTTAGACGATATTGGTAAGTCTTCTGTTTATCTAATGAGCGATTTATCGAAAGGTGTTACAGGGGAAATTTTATATGTGGATAACGGTTATAATAAAGTAGGAATGAGCGTTCAGGATTTAGCAGGCGTATAGCTTTTTTTATTATTTTTTTTTCTACCTGATTTAAAAGTCATTTTATGAAATTTTTTGAATGATTTTTTTACCTTTTTCCTTCTAGAGTCTGTCTGTCTTTTAGGTGGTTCTGCATTAGGATTCAATAATTTTTCAATTAGATACCAATTCTTTTTATCAGCTGGTGTTAAGAATGTTAAAGCACTTCCTTTGGCTCCCGCTCTCGCCGTTCTTCCAATTCGGTGTATATAGTCCTCGGGGTTTTGAGGAATATCGTAATTAATTACATGTTCGATAAGAGGGATGTCTAATCCTCGCGCAGCAACATCAGTGGCAACTAAGATTTGAAATTGATTTTTTCTAAATTTCATTAAGACTTTTTCTCTTTTAATTTGTCTTAAATCTCCATGAATAGCCTCTGCATTCAATTTATCTTTTCGAAGCTGCAGGGCTATTTTATCAGCGCTTCTTTTAGTTTTCACAAAAAGAACAATGGAGCCTGTTCGCTCTAATAACTCAATTTTTAATTGGTCAAATTTTTCCTTTTGGCTAATATTTCGAACTTCTTGTTTGATATTGATGATAGGAGAATTTTCTTTTCCTGCATTAATTCTTTCAGGTTTGTTTAAAAACTTTTGAGCTAAATCAGATATATTTTTAGGAAGAGTAGCTGAGAATAAAGATGTTTGATGAATTGGTAACTTTTCAATGATGGCTTTGATGTCTTCTAAAAATCCCATGTCGAGCATTCTGTCAGTTTCATCAAGAACGAGAAAGTCAAATTGTTTTAAATTTAAGCTTTTCCGCTTCAAGTGATCTTTCATGCGACCAGGCGTTCCCACAACTAGCCTTGCTTTTTTTAATTGTTTTAATTGTTTTTGAATAGGATCTCCTCCAATTAATAAAGCAGCGTCTAAGAGGTTGCCTTTAGAGGTAAGGCTTTTTAAAGCTGTTAATACTTGTAAGGCGAGTTCTCTTGTTGGTGTTAAAATTAATGCTCCACTTTCTTTATTCAATGCCAAATGATTTACCAAAGGGATACCAAATGCAAAAGTTTTGCCCGTGCCTGTTTGCGCGGTTCCAAGCAAATCTCTTCCTTTTAAAGCTAAAGGAATAGCGAGTGATTGTATCGGAGTAGGTTCTGATAAATTTAAATTTTTAAGTGCAGCCAATATAGGTGATATAAGGTTAAAATCAGAAAATTTTTTCATATATATCGGGGTTATGTTTTGAAGGTTCAGCCTATAAGATACGTTCTAGTATCATGTTATTGAGTATTAACCTAATTAATAATTATCAAGTTATTCGACACTTTTCTAAAAAAGAAAGTTATAACTCGCATATAAATTTGTTTCGTTCATTCCTTGATAAGGCAGTTCTTGGTACTGTCCTTTAATACGTAAAATTTGATTATCGCTTACCTGGTGATCATATCCAATGGCAATGACAGGACGAGTCGGTTCATGACTTTTAGTTAAGTCGACAGTGGTTAAACCCGAAACGCCCGTGGGAGATAAAGCAGATACTTGATGACTTAAATCATGTTCTAATCCAATTGTTCCAAAAAAACTATAATCTTTATTTAAATTCTTTCTAAATTTTATCCCTGTTATAGCAGTCATCGAAGTATCTATAATTTTATTATATGTTAAAGGAAGATCGATGCCCGTTTCTGTATATCCCTTTTGATATTTTTGAGAATAAAGAGTGGCGAAATAAGGTGACAAGGTAAATGAGTCTGAGATTTTTTTATTATTTCTTAACTCAAGAATGACTTGATTATTATAGAGTGAGGTATTGCCTGTAGCTTGGTCAGATACCCCAACCACAGGACGAGTGATGACTGCGTTAGTTGCTTGATACGAATTTCCAATTTTAAATTGTAAGCCAGTATGATCTACTTTTTCATTCCATACTCCATAAAATCCAATCATAGGCGTGTCATTGGATAAAGTAAAATTTGAAGGAGTGTTGTAAGAAATATTATGATGTAGAAAAGTGCCCCATCTCAAGTTAGATGATTGTTTTTTCCCATAAACCAAAACAACTCCTCCAATTTCTGATTGAGGATCGTTGACAAAAATACCTCTACCACCAATAGACAAACAACTACCCGACTCACCAAAAGTATCACAATCATAAGTATTCATATGAGCAAAGTTACTATTCGTAACTGCATTCATTCCTGTTTCAATCGATGATGTGATGCAAGAGGTTTTCGTACAACTACCACTTCCAGAGTCAACAGAACACTGAACGTCCTCCGTTAAATCATTGACAACTAGGTCCCACTGTGTGCCCGATGAATTAGAAACACTGTATTTATAGTGATTAGCGTCACTGATATAAGTACCGGAACTATTAGAGATATTACTAGCTCCCAAACCACTTACCACGGCCTCATAGGTGCCTTCAGTAAGCGTTGAGTCATCGGCTATACCTATATTCATAGATCCAGAGGCACTAGTGAAAGAAACCTTACCGTAGCTAGAGCTGCTATTAACTTTGACATAATAATTTGTCGGAACATTTCCTATCAAAGTAAGATTATTTTGTGAGTTAGTAAGGTTTGTAATACTCCCCTCAACGTTATGAATGCTGTATCCAGATGTGCCTGTAATGGTTCCAGTATTTATAATACTGGTGATGGTATTGGAGTTAGCTATTCCATCTTTACTTCCTTTAATAGTTCCGGAATTTGTTATAGATGAAATATTTCCACTCTCGCCTATTCTAATTCCGTACCCATAGCTTCCTCCTGTACCTTGAATTGTTCCAGAATTTGTAATGGATGTGCCACTGTTATTCCAAAAAACGATACCATGATTTGAATTACTACTCCCAGAAGCAGAAATAGTCCCTGTATTTGTTATACGATCTATAGTTGCTGTACTAATTGATATAATTCCACGAGAGTGAGTTGTGCCAACAGCGGATATGGTTCCATTATTTGTTATAGTATTAACCGAACCCCCTGTATTTATTCTGATTGCCCCAGAATTTAATGCAGAGTCTGTAACTTTAATTGTGCCACCAGAAGAATTAGTAATTGCGGTTACACTAGTATCTTGGACATGTATAGCCTGACCATAGTCTCCAGTTGTTTCTGTTTGAATAGTGCCACTATTAGTCAAAGAGTTACTTCCTGAGTTATCAATAAAAAGAATACTGTTTAAATTTTTACTTCCAGCAGTATCAATTAAGCCTGAGTTAGTTACTGTGGTGTCTACCTCTATTCTAATTGTAGAGCTATTAGAAGTAATATTAGATGCCTCGATAGTACCTGCATTTACAACAGTGTAAGGGCCTCCAGTTAGTTGTTGAATGGTTAGGCCAGAGTCATTAGAAACCGTTGAGCCAGAGGCTATGTCAACATCTTGATTAGATAATTGTTCGGAGAAAGTATTAGTCGATAAAAAAAAAATTAATATAGATGCAAATATTTTCCTCACATAAAGAAAATAACGATTTAGATATGTAATAAAAAGGTTTTTTGGGAATTTAATAGCAGCGCAAACGAGATGTTGTCTGCGCTACTAATAATTTTTATTAGACTTCTTTCATGCTGAGCTTTACTTTGCCCGCACGATCAACGTCGAGAACTTTCACTTGAACTTCTTGACCTTCTGATAAAACATCAGAGACATTCTCTACTCTTTTTTGAGAGATTTGAGAGACATGCAAAAGTCCATCACGAGCGCCCATGAAGTTAACAAAAGCGCCAAACTCAACGATTTTGACGACTTTACCGTTGTAAACTTTGCCTACTTCTGGTTCTGCCACAATATCTTCCACCATTTGTTTAGCGATGTTAATGGACTCCTCGTTACTCGATGCAATTTTGACAATTCCATCATCGTTAACTTCTAGTTTGGCACCAGAGACCTCAACGATGTTCTTGATAACTTTACCACCAGAACCAATCACATCTTTAATTTTTGCTTTAGCGATTGTGATAGAGATGATTTGAGGAGCGTGTTTGGAGAACTTGGATCTTGTCTCAGGAAGAGCTTCATTCATGATTCCAATGATGTGCTTTCTTCCACCAGATGCCTGGTTCAGTGCAATCTCCATAATCTCTTTGGTGATACTTGTAATTTTAATATCCATTTGAAGAGAAGTGATACCATCCATGGTACCTGCAACTTTAAAGTCCATGTCACCTAGATGATCTTCATCTCCTAAGATGTCACTCAATACCACAAAGTCATCTCCTTCTTTAATCAGACCCATTGCAATACCACCAATGTGTTTTTTGATTGGAACACCTGCTGCCATTAAAGCAAGAGAGGAACCACACACTGTAGCCATCGAGCTAGAACCGTTTGATTCAGTAATCTCTGAAACTAAACGCAGTGTATAAGGAAAGTCTTCTTTCTTTGGTAACATTGGGTGAACGGCACGCCAAGCAAGCTTACCATGACCAATTTCTCTTCTTCCAGTTGCGCCCATTCTTCCAACCTCTCCTACAGAATAAGGAGGGAAGTTATAGTGCAACATAAAATGTTGTTTGTGCATTGGATCTAAAGAGTCAATCATCTGCTCATCATCGCCAGTACCTAAAGTAGTAACGACTAATGCCTGAGTCTCGCCTCTAGTAAATAAACTAGAGCCGTGTGCTCGAGGAAGGATGTCTAGTTCACAAGTAATTTGTCTAACTTCATCCAACTTTCGTCCATCAATTCGACTTTTGTTCTTAATGATGTCACCACGCACCACATCTTTTTCAATGTCTTTAATAATGGTCGTTGCAGCTAAAACTTGATCAGCTTCTAAATTATCAATGATGGAAGATCTAATTTCATTCAGCTTTTGGCTTCTTTCTTGTTTATCAACAAGGCCATAAGCTTCGCGAATAGGATCAGCAATTTTACCGGCAATATCCTTTTGAAGACCTTCATAAAAGTCAGGAAGGCTTGGGACTTCGAAGGGTTTGATTTCTGTTTTCCCTGCAAATGCATGAACTTCTTTGATGAAGTTTTGGTAAAATTCATGACCAAAATTAACGGCATCCAACATGGTGCTTTCAGGAAGCTCTTGTGCTTCTGACTCCACCATTAAAACGCCTTCTTCGGTTCCAGCTAGAATAAGATCAAGCTCAGAATTTTCCATCTCTTGTATGGTTGGGTTAGCGACTAGTT
>JBJKYU010000042.1:0-6169 GCA_045560885.1 Alphaproteobacteria bacterium | reverse complement strand
TGTGGTCGAACACCATGGCACTTTGATGACCATCACTTTCCCTTAGATACTAACGATGTTGTCACCGCTTGGGCACCAGCACAACCTATCCCGCTTGAGATGGGGCCGCTTTCTTTTGCTTATCCGCTTGATGTTCACAAAATAGTGAATTCTGTTACATTTGAAAAAACGGGAACTAATTATGATCGAGGCGTGAGTGAGGTTTTTGCTAAAAATAACGTTGCCGTAAATGAGACACCGTTCGAGTTGGGCGAAGTAAGTTTTCACCATAATTTAAATTTTCATACTGCTGCTAGAAATCGCACTAATCGTAGCCGTATAGCTTTGGCCAATACTTATTATAAAGATGGAGCGAAGGTAATGGATGCACCCACAATGGTATCGGGTGACTGGCAAAAATTCATGCCTAATGTTAAGCCAGGCGAAATCGCCGCCAGCCCCCTTAACCCCATCTGTTGGCCCGTTAATGATAGCCATGAATGAAATTAATAAAATTGAGTTATCTCAAAAATAGTCAAAATAATTAGTTGGCAGTCTTCTCTAAACCTTCAAAAGAATTAATTACAGATAGTGATGAGATGGGGATGAGCTCATCCTGGACTGATAGCCTAGCGCGCAATCAACACCCAAATAACACAGCACTACTTTCTCATTTAAAAAAAGTGCATCAAAAGCATCCGGGTTTTACGGAGAAATGTGCAAGTACCTGTCGGGATAACGCTGGACGTAATAGCTATGAATGGTTGGCTGAAGTTGTACCTAATATCGATAATACTCGAGTGCTTGATCTTGCTTGTGGATCAGGACTTTTGCTAAAAATTTTAAACGATAGGAATGCTAAGTTTCAACTAACAGGAGTTGATATGAGTTCCGATGAGTTAAAACTTGCTAAAGATCGTCTTTCTGAAAGTAAAGTTGAGTTAATTAAGTCAAAGGCTCAAGATTTGGAGTTTATAGGTTCTAATTCCATTGACGTAGTAGTCTGCCATTGGGCATTGACTCTAATGGACCCCATTTTGCCTGTGCTAAATGAAATACGTCGTATACTTTCCTCCGAGGGAATATTTGGAGCTTTAGTTGATGGACCAATGGGGGCAGCACCTGGATATAAAGATATTCACGATTTAATCTATGACTATGTTCAAGCTGAGATACCAAGTTATGGTAAAATAGAATTAGGGGATCCGCGCATCCGAGGAACAGAAACTTTAAGTAATCTTGTGCGCTCAACCTTTCCCGCGTCCGATGTCACAATTGAAACTAGCGTGGTTTCAATGGAGGGGCCTGTTACAGAAGTAGCTGAAACTGCTGCTGGGTTTTTTTATGCTGCATTTGTTTTGCCTCATGAGACCCATCAAAAAATGATTTCAGAATTATCCGAAATAATCTTACTACCTCAACAAAGCCAAGATGAATATAGAAAAGGACGATTTGCGATGCCGATTAATCGACTTTTAGTTTCTTCAGCCCCAAAATGAAAAATTTTTTAGATGAAGTAAGTCTGGGCTTAAAAAAAAGAAATAAAAAACTTAGTTCTAAATGGTTTTACGATTTTCATGGTTCAAAGCTTTTCGAAAAAATCACTAAGTTAGAAGAGTATTACCCCACTAGAACTGAAAGAAAGATTTTAAGAGATAATAAAATTGAAATTGCAAAAAAAATTGACAAGAAAGCTGTAATTATTGAACCCGGCGCGGGCGATATAAAAAAAATATCTATCTTTCTTGGTAGCTTAGACAAACCGAAAAAATATATCCCACTAGATATCTCAAAAGATTATATAGATCGGGTATCTCAAAACTTTAAAAAGAAGTATCCTAATATAGCCATCACCCCTATAGGATATGACTTCTCATCAGATAAAGAATTACCATTTAAAATTAACTCATCAGAAAATATCGTTATTTTTTTTCCAGGATCAACTATTGGAAATTTTGAAAAAAAGGAAGCAATACAATTTTTAAAAATGTTGAAAGTAAAATTTAAGGCCAAAAAAATCATCATAGGAATTGACTTGGTTAAAGATATTAAAACGCTAATTTCTGCTTATGACGATAAAAAAGGTATCACTGCCAGATTTAACAAAAATATTTTAAAAAGAATCAACACAGAATTAGGTGGGGATATCAATATAGATCTGTACAAACATCTAGCTATTTATAATAAATCAAAAGATAGGATTGAAATGAGATTAAAATCCAAAAAAACACATTATATTAAAATCCAAGGTTCACGTTATTTAATTAAAAAAGATGAGGAAATTCATACCGAAAATTCGCACAAATATACGTTAAAAAGTTTTAGTAATTTAGTTGTGAAAGCAGGATGGACGATTGATACAACCTGGTTAGATGATAAGAAACTTTTTAGCGTTCACTACTTAATATAAATGAACTCTCCTCCTTGGATAGAAGATGAAGATCGTGAGTAAATTTGTTTATGGCATTATTATGCTGGGCATTGGTTTTGTTATTTTTCTTTGGTGGACGGGAGATATTGAGTTCATTTATGGATATGGATTGTTATTTTTTTACACAGTTCAAGAATTAACAGGTGTGCCCGCTCCATTTACCCCCTTAATTCTAATATTTCTTGGGCTATTAATGTGGTTTATAATCACAATAGTTTATAGATTTTTAAAATATAAAATTTTGAAAAAAGATTAAATAAAGCAAGAATATTAAAAAAGAAAATATAAATGAAAAAACTAATCATATTTGAGACTATTCTTATTCTCTTTTTTGTCTTGGCTTGGAGTTTGAGTAATTCGTAAGATGGATGAGCCTTTAGATTTTGATAAAAAAGCAAAGCTTCACAGTCACCGCGAAAAACAAAAGCTAGTAATGGCGGAGATAGAAGAGGTCAATAAAAAAATAAAGTTACAATTAGAAAAGTGGGAAAAAGAAAATAATAAAGAAATTGCCAAAGAAAAAATTTATAATTTGCCAGAAGAAATTCAAAGACTACTTAGTCAATACAATTATAATGTCAAAACCCTACAACAAAAATACTTAAGGTATTTTGAAGATAGTGAATAAACTTTTTGCCCTATTGTTCTTAATTTCTAAATGGGTGGGCCCCCACTCTATGTACGAGCGGGGTCGCCAATAATTTAATTAATCTTTTATGGTTAAGACAGATTTATAAGTAAACTCATATCCGTCTGTACCAATGAAATCAACTAGTTGAGGTGTGCCACTCGCAGTCGTATTCGAGTATTTGCCCCATCCGCCGTATGTTTCAAATTTTAAATCACTATAATCAGGTTTTGACCAACCATTTACAGCGATAAAACCATCATTATCGACATCTTTTGCGATGCATACGCCATGAGAACTAGTTTGAGTCATTTCTTCAGAAAATCTATTTGTATAAGTGCACTCTGCAGTTAGTTTTCCAGGAAAAATTTCAGGAGCACCTTCGTCAAAATAGAACTCAATACATTTTTGCTCTTGGAGAAAACTGCCATCACTTAGTTTTTGAAATTCTCCATTAAATGTACAGTAGCCATTACCTTTGCCTGTAATATCATAAGTTGACTCAGATAAGGCATTTTGGCTTATTAAAATAAATAAGAATGTAGTTAAAAAATTAATAAATGTTTTCATAGATTTTGATCTCCTTAAATAAAAAATTAAAATATTTATGTTAAAATAAAATGAATTTCTTATACTAATTTTCAAAAGTCTTTAGAAAAAATTGTTGAAGATTATTTAAACCAACATGATTACTAAAATTAAAAAAGAACTTATTAAAAACCCAGAAGCTTTACTTAAGCATACATTAAAGTTAGAAAGTGGACTGATCCTTATGAGAGCTATCCTACTCCTAAGAAACGAGTGAAAAGGAGTTTTTATGGAAGCTAGTTGTTTTTTGTGTTCTTCAAAAAAGAAGATACCTGTGTAAGATAGAATTCATGTATTACGAATTTTTAGTGACTCATTTAGATGCACCTTTTTTATTATTATCGGCTGTTACTACGGGCCTGATTATTCGTATTTTTTATAACGCCTATATGAAATTGAAGCTAGCAATGCGGGTACTGACGTCTGTAATTTTATTTATCATCAACGCCATTATGATCGTCCCGGGTGTTGTCTTTTTATATCGATGGATCATGCTCTGCGGCATCTACCAACCGAGCGGTGCTTTTAATTATAGTAACGGCTGCAGTGGAGATGTTTTTAGTCTACTTGCTCCAGGGCTGATTTTACTGTCGTAAACATCTCATCGATCTGACTATCTTGAATAATCAATGGCGGTGAGAAAGCTAGCGTATCTCCATTCGCTCTCACCATTAATCCCATATCCCAAGACTTTTTCATGACTTCAAATCCTCGAGCACCCACAGCATTTCCTCTGGGTTCTAGTTCCAGGGCTGCAATCACACCAAGGTTTCTGATATCGACAATATGTTTGGTGCCTTTTAAAGAATGAGCAGCCTTTTCAATTTTAGGTGCTTGCTCACCCGCGTGCTCAAACAATCCCTCTTCTTTATAGATATCTAAGGTTGCCAAAGCGGCAGCGCAGGCAACGGGATGGCCGGAATAGGTGTAACCATGAAAGAGCTCAATCGGAGCATCTGCATTTTCTAACATAGACTCATAAATATAGTCTTGGACAATAGTAGCTCCCATCGGAATAGTCGCGTTGGTTAAACCTTTGGCGCATGTGATAATATCAGGTGTGATCCCAAAATAATCGGAACCTGTTGCTTTTCCGAGTCTTCCAAAAGCAGAGATTACTTCATCAAAAATAAGCAGAATATCGTGCTTGGTACAAATATCTCGTAGGCGTTGTAAATACCCTTTTGGTGGCGGAAGAACTCCCGTCGATCCTGCAATCGGTTCCACAATGACGGCTGCAATCGTGGAAGCATCATGGAGTTGAACTAAACGCTCGAGATCATCGGCGAGTTCGGCGCCATGTTCTGGTTGTCCTTGAGAGAAGGCATTGATACTTGGATTGTGAGTATGGCGTAAATGATCCACACCACTGAGCATGGAACCAAAGTACATTCTGTTTTTGACCATACCCCCCACACTAATACCACCAAAGCCGACACCGTGGTAACCACGCTCACGACCAATTAATCTTGTTTTGGTGGCATGACCTCGTGCTCGCTGATACGCCAGCGCAATCTTTAACGCACTATCGACCGCTTCAGAGCCCGAGTTAGAAAAGAAAACATGGTTCATTCCCTCTGGGAATATTTCAGCGAGACGATTAGCCAGTTCAAACTGTTTGGGATGACCGAATTGGAAGGGAGGAGAGTAATCAAGTTCTTCAATTTGTTGAGTCACCGCTTCTTGTATTTTTTTTCGACCGTGACCAGCATTTACACACCATAGACCTGCGGTGCCATCAAGGATTTGGCGATTATCATCACTGGTAAAGTGCATATCTTTCGCTTTGACAATTATGCGAGGATCTTTTTTAAAGGTCTTATTGGGCGTAAAAGGCATCCATAAAGACTCAAGATTATTCGGCTTACTCATGCTTCCTCCAAGAAACTCAATAAATAAGAAAACTCTATTCCTTCTCGAAATACTCGGCAAGCGCAATTATGACGTACTTTGGGTGATTTCAAGTATTTGAAAAACGGTTCATTTATAATGATTTTATGATGGTTTTTTGGTTCAATCATATTATTTTGAGTTATGTCTGAATTATCCATTCTCTTAAAATGGCAGCTGGGCGAAGGAGAGCTGGCTCAAGGTAAGTACTCAAATAGTCACGAGATTACCTATAATGATCAATTTAAACTAACAGCTGATGCGGCACCAGATTGGGGCGGTGATGTGGCTAACACAAACCCCGAGCAAGCGCTCGCAGCTTCTATTAGTAGTTGCCATATGATGACTTTTTTAGCCCTTGCTGCCAAAGCGAAATGGCCCGTATCTTCCTATGAAGATAAAGCAGAGGCTTTTTTGGGAAAGAACTCCAAAGGCCAAATGGCTGTGACTAAAATTCGATTAAACCCCTCTGTTCAATTTAGCGATGGGTTTACTGTGAGCGATCAAGAGATGAACGAGATGCATGATCGATCTCATCGATACTGTTTTATAGCTAACTCCCTTTCTGAGGAAGTAGAGTTTGAGGTAAATTTATAAATCATGAGTAATTATTCTCTTATTCAAATTAATGATCTTGATAAGGGAGTAATGAA